>CALBET010000352.1 GCA_937888665.1 uncultured Acidobacteriota bacterium | reverse complement strand
GGGTTGCTCATGCGGCAGCTGACGGGCATCGGGACGCCGCGGAGCCTCCAGGGCCGCGCGGCAGCCTGTTGCGACGCCCTGATCGGCCTCCTGGGCGGGTGCTGGCGCCGTCTGAGCCACGTGTGGGCGCCGGTGCCTCCAGATCCACTCCATGCGTTGTCTGGCGGCGCGGCGACCCGTCAACACCAATCTACAATCCTCGCTCTACGAATGACCACTTCTGCCACGGGCTGCTAAGGACTGCCTGCTCCTGGGCCCGCCACTCCTTCCAACCCTTGCGGCCCTCAAGCAGCGCCCGCAAGATCGCCTCCCGCTCCTCGGCCTTGTCGTCGTCCTTCGCGCCGCGCGGGTTGCGGGCCTCCATCCTCGCGACCTCGCGGGTGGCGTCGAATTTGCTCGACAGCCGCACCTTCACCACGCGGTCAGTGTGCCCGTCGCCGGCTTCGACGTTCTGAATGACGACCTTGATGCCCTCGACGCAGTCCTTGAGCGCCTGCGGCCACTCGCTCAGCTGGAGGAGGTTACAGGCGTCGTCGAACATCAGACACCGGTCGGTGTAGGCCAGCTTTCGCATGCGGTCGCAGACATCGTCCTGGCGCTGCTGGGACCGGGCGGACTGGCGATTCAGCGCAGCGTCGATGACGGCCTCGATGGCAGGTTTTGTCAGGTTCTCCTGGCCGATGCTCCGCGCCGTTTTCTTACTGTAACCAGCCTCAATGGCCGCCTGTGTGGCATTGCCGGAGAGGAGATACGCCTCGACGAACCTGCGCTGCTTGATGGTGAGCTTGGGCTTGGTCATATCGCCACTCGGCCTCGGAAAATTGGACGACCAGACTCCCGCACAGCGTGATGCGACCGAACGGGACCGCCAGGATCTCGGTGGGTGCTTCATCACGTTCCTAGTCCAGTAGGAAGCGGCGCCCCCACGGCGGATTGCCGTGCCGCACCCAACCCCGTCGCGTTTCATGGGGTCTCTGGTTCACCGGCCGACTTTTTCTTGATGCCAAGGTCGTCGAGGGTTGGCGTGTCTAAAACAGGCGGGTCCGTCTTGCACCCGCCTGTTTTATTGCCTCGGCCTGGGCCAGCGGACTCTTGGTGGCCGGCAAACCGTTCTGTTTGGCCTTTGGTAACTGCGTCAGACCTGACGCGGTTTTCTGTGGGCGGCCACCCTGCGGCTTGGCCCCGGGCCCCGCGGTATCCCACCAGAAAACAAACTCGGCTTGCTCGTCCAGCCTGATGTCAAAGATGAATAGATTTTTTGGGGCGAAATGGGGAACAGCGCCCAGCCGCCGACGTTGTTGGGTAGCTGCCCTGATTCTTGGCGGATCTGGCAGAGACCTACAGGCGGTGTCTCAGCGCGAAGGGTCACGCCGCACCCACACGCCGCCCGCGAACCTGGTTGACGAATGCCAGATGCGGCTGTGCCGGTGTCGGACCGCTATCCGGGCGGAGGGACGGACTGGGCCATCGCCGGACTGGGGGCGACGAGGGTGCTGACCACCGGGAGCAGGAACGCGAGGCTGCCGGCCAACCCGAGGCGGTGGACGATCTGCCGGCGCGACATTCTCGCCTCGAATGCCTCGTGCGGCCCTTCGAGCAGCCCGGCCTTCGAGAGTTGATCGAGCGCCAGATGCACGACCTCCTCATCCGCCGGCAGTGCCGTCTCGATCGCTAGGGCGGCGGCCAGATCGCCGATCGAGGTCTTGGCGTCGCAATGCCGCCATACGCTGGCCGCCGCGGCGTTGAGCTCGTGCGCGCGCTGCGTCTTCTCGTCGTAGAGTACGAACTCGCCTGCGATCTCCCTGACGATGACGTTGCGGTGTCGTGCCTTGGGCTGCATCCTGACTCTCCTCTGGTCCGTCGGGATCAGCCAGCGCCAGTTCCCGTCGACCTTGGTGTCGCACGTTGACTATGCCAGAAATCATACACTCAATGGGGGACCACGCCCCACCCACACGCATGCCGCGAACCAGACGACAGACCGCACGATCAGGCTACCGCAGCGAGGGGGGGAATCAAATGGCCTCCTCGAGTTTCGAGGCGTCCAGGACCTTAGCGAAGTGCTTGATCCCGGCCTCGGCGTGTACGACCTGGCGGGGCAGCGTAGATGACCCGGTACTTCGCGCCCGGTCGCTCGAGCCGCTTCTCAAGCTCGGCCGCCCTCTTCTCCCGCTGGGTGGCCGCGAGCGTTTTGTCGCGGGCGACCACCGCATTCAGCTCGGTCGGCTCTAACGCCGCCAGCTTCCGCACCAGGTTCGCCGTCTTTTTGTCGACGCCCTGGTCTTCGAGCGTGGGGGTACAAACAACGGCCACATCAGGCGGGTCATGTCGGGACCCGCCTGATGTGGCCTTCTTGCTCCCCTTGAGCCGCCCACTCGTCCCGACCGTCTTCGGGAAGTCCTTGATCAGGCCGCCCAGCCCAGCGACCGCCCGGAGACGTCTCCGGACGGATGGCCGTGCCGCAGCCAGCCCCGTCGCAGTGCATGCGGTATGTGGTCACTGGCCCACGCCCTCCTCCCCCGCTGGCCGGTGGGCACGCCCAAAAGCGGAGCGAAGCCGCCCTCTATCAACCGCTCGAATTGTGTGGACTCTCGAGATTGGCCGGCCAACATCGCTCTGGGTCGCGGGGCCATGAACCGCGATCTTGCGTTTTTTTCCACCCTGCTGGTCGAAAACACCCATGGGTATCGTGATTCATGACCCGATTCGTCATCAGTCTGGTCGTCACGCTGCTCGACGCACCGTCCCCCGTATGGTCCGTCACAGCATTGTTGAGCCCAAGGAACCAGGAGGCGTCCGCCGAGCTGAAGCCTACGGCCGCCGTTTGCCGGATGCCTCGCCTCGGAGGGATGTAGCAAATTGCGCCTACAGGACACAGGGAAGATCACCAAACGATCGAAACGCTGTCCACCTGGGGTGGTGGATCGTGCTCACCGTCATCCACGGCGCGTTGGGGTCCAACGAATCCGCCTTTCGTGTGGAGCGCTGGAACGCGGCGCGGAAGGCCACGACGCGACTGCGGGCGGGAAAGTACTCGTTGGCTCCGGCCCGCACGTTGCTGGAATACCTGCGCCGTGTCCGTCACCCCACGGCCCGCACGCGGCGGCCGATACTGTTCTGGCACATACGCAAGGCGGGGGGATCATCTTTCGTCAGTCTCGCCGGACGGAACGGGGAAGTACTTCACCCGTACCGCTGATGCCGCTGGTCTACGACGAGCTGCGGCGGGTGGCAGGCCGCTACGTGCGGAACGACCCTGCGGCCCAGACGATTCAGGCGACGGCGCTCGTCCACGAGGCCTACATGCGGCTTGCGGGAGACACTCGGGGGCGCTGGCCCGCGACACGGCCGAACGAGAGGCGTTCCTGTCAGAGGCCAGTGCTGATCCGGCTGTTCGGGCCGAGGTGACGTCGCTCCTCGCCCATGCCGATGACACCCCGACCGGGTGTGTGAGTACGTGCCGGGGACGACGCTGCGCGAGGCACTGCGAGACGGCCTCCTCCCCACCGCAACCCTCCTGCGCGCCGGCACCGAGATCGCGAGCGCCCTGGCCGCCGCCCACACCCGCCACCTCGTGCATCGCGACCTGAAGCCGGAAAACGTGATGCTCACACCGGAGGGCAGTATCAAGATTCTGGACTTCGGCCTGGCTCGGTTCCGCCGCCCTCACGCGGGCGACGGGGTCTCCCAGACCCGACTGACCCAGCCGGGCGCGGTCATCGGCACCCCCGGCCATATGGCGCCCGAGCAGCTCAGGGGGGCGGACCCCGACTTCCGAGCCGATCTCTTTGCCTTCGGGGTCACGTTGTATGAGCTCGCCACGGGGCGTCATCCGTTCGGTGGTGACGACCCGGTGTCGACGATCGCCCGCGTGCTCGAGTCCGAGCCGGCACCCTTGGGTGACCTCGGCTCCTGTCCGCCTGGACTCCAGCCGATCGTGAGCCGCTGCCTGCGCAAGACCCCACAGGCCCGCTACGATGACACGGGCGACCTCGTGCTGGCGCTCGAGGCCGTCAGGCGGGAACAACCGAGCGCCGACTCAAGCGCCGGCCCGGATGGCGCGGTCGACTCGGTCAGCGGGTCGCGCCCGGCGTCCTGGAGCCCCCTCTGGTGGTGGCAACTGCACCAGATCGTCCTCGGCGTCCTGCTGTACGCGATGCTGATCCCGCTGTGGATGGTCAGAGGCTGGCCCCCCGGACTTGCCGGCAACGCGCTGTTCTTCGGTGCGGTCGCCACCGCGGCATTCGTTGTGTTGTTGTTCAGCGCCGCCGCAGTCACCATGAGTGAGGCCCCGGCGATGGCGACGCTCCTCGTCAGCGTCGCTATTCGCGACCAGCGTCGCCTCGCTCGTCATCGAGCCGGCGACCACCCGCGCAACGTTTCCCGACGGTGACTGACCTGGTTTTCGCTTATGATGTCGTGCAATCTCTTTACCAGCTCTTTCCCCGCTTGGCGTCACCCGCGGGGAACTCGCGCGCCGAATCGACACGGAACCGACCCAGTGAGGAACGACTTCATGAGAGTGCTATCGACGCTGACCTTGACCTGCCTGACGGTCGCGCTGCTGGTGGCCCCGGCTCCGGCCGCGGCCCAGGAGCCTTCGACCGCAAATGGTGAGTGGCCCTCCTACGGGGGCAACCTGTCGCACGACCGCTATTCGCCGCTGGCCCAGATCACGGCGGACAACTTCAGCGATCTGGAGCTGGCGTGGCGGTTCAACACCGACAACCTCGGCCCGGAGCCGGAACGGAACTATGAATCGACCCCGCTCATGGTGAACGGGATTCTGTATGTGACCGCGGGCTCCAGACGTGCGGCCGTGGCGCTCGACCCGACGACCGGCGAGCTCCTCTGGATGCACCGCGTCGACGAGGGGGAACGCGGCTCCACCGCCCCGCGCCGGTTGTCTGGCCGAGGGCTCACCTACTGGAATGACGGGAACGACGGCGTCATCCTGTACGTGACGCCCGGCTACCAGTTGGTCGCCTTGCACGCGCTGACCGGCATACCCATGCCGGATTTCGGCGACGACGGCATGATCGACCTCAAGGAGAACATCGACCAGGACCTGGAGCCCACTTCCGAGATCGGACTGCATGCCGCGCCGATCGTCGCCGGCAACACGATCATCGTCGGGGCTGCCCACCTCCCGGGTGGCGCGCCACCGTCACGGACGAACGTCAAAGGCTTCATCCGAGGGTTCGACGCCAGAACCGGAGTTCGGAAGTGGATCTTCCACACCATCCCCAATGGCGACGAGTTCGGGAACGACACCTGGGGCGATGATTCCTGGCGCTACACCGGCAACACCGGGTCCTGGGCGCAGATGGCGATTGACCCGGAACTGAACATCGCCTATTTGCCCGTCGAGGCGCCGACCGGCGACTACTACGGCGGCCATCGTCCCGGGAACAACCTGTTCTCCGGCAGTATCGTCGCCGTCGACCTGGACACCGGCGAGCGTAAGTGGCACTACCAGACCGTGCACCACGACATCTGGGACTGGGATCTGCCGGCGGCGCCGGTACTGCTCGACATCACCGTGGATGGGCGTCCCATCAAGGCGCTCATCCAGCCCACCAAGCAGACCTACATGTTCGTGCTGGACCGCGAGACCGGTGAGCCGATCTGGCCGATTCCCGAAGTGCCGGTCAAAGCCGGAAATGTACCTGGTGAGTGGTACTCACCCACCCAGCCCATTCCGACCAAACCACCGCCGGTCGACGAAGTCGACCTCAACGAGGACCACCTGGTCGATTACACGCCGGAGCTGCGGACACGCGCGAAAGAGATCTACGACAAGTACACGATTGGCTGGCTCTACGACCCGCCGACGGTTGCCACTCCCGAGATGCTCGGCACGCTGCAACTGCCAAACTCGACCGGTGGCGTGAACTGGCCCGGCGCATCGGCCGACCCGGAAACCGGGTTCTTCTACGTCTACACCAAGACCCAGATCGGCGCGCTCGGGATGATCAATGACCCAGAACAGTCCGACATGGATTACATCCGTGGTCGCCCGGAGGGGATCAGCTTCAGGGATGCCGGGACGAGCATCGATGGCTTCCCGATGATCAAACCGCCATGGGGACGCATCACCGGCATCAACATGAACACCGGTGACATTGCCTGGCAGATTCCGCATGGCGAAGCGCCGGACAACATCCGAAACCACCCGCTGCTGGGCGGCGTCGACATCGGCCGGACCGGATGGCCGGGCCGGGTCGGGATCCTGGTCACGAAGAACCTGGTGGTGGCCGGCGAGGCTGGCAGCTATACGACCCAGACCGGCGAGACCGGCGCCATGCTTCGCGCCTACGACAAGGCGACGGGCGACGAAGTGGGCGCGGTGTACATGAGCGCCCCCCAAACCGGATCGCCGATGACCTATCAGATCGACGGCCAGCAGTACATCGTGGTCGCCACCAGCGGTGGCGGCCAGTCGGGCACGTTGCTGGCCTACAAACTGCCCTGACCCGTGAGGCGGCTCGGCGGCCGACGCGTGCCGATCACAGGCCCCACACACCACTTCGGCGGTGTGTGGGGCCTCTTTTTTTCACGGACATGCACCCCCGGCGACCCCGACCAACCTCTGCCCCACGCAGCCTCGTGAATGCTCTCGCCCCTACCACTCGATTCATCGAGGCGAACGGCCTCCGGTTCGAAGTGGCGGAGTGCGGTGCTGGCGATCGCCTGGCACTCTGCCTCCATGGGTTCCCGGAGTGCGCATTCTCCTGGCGATATCAGATGCCTCTGCTGTCCCGGCTCGGATACCGGGTGTGGGCGCCGAACCTGCGCGGCTACGGCCGCTCGAGCCGTCCCGGTCGCGTGGCGGACTATCACATCGACCGGCTCGTCGCGGACGTGGAAGGCCTGATCCGCGCTTCAGGCGCACGCGAAACGCTGCTCATCGGCCACGACTGGGGCGGCGGGGTTGCCTGGATGACCGCCCTCGGAAACCGTTGCCCGCTGGCTGGCCTGATCGTGATGAACGCGCCGCATCCGTCCCTGTTCGTCCAGCACCTCTATCGGTGGCCGCAGATCCGGCGCTCCTGGTATGTCTTCGCCTTTCAGATACCGATGCTGCCAGAGTTCCTCCTGGGGCGCCGGCAGGCCCGAGCCATCGCCGCAACATTCCTCGACCTGCCGGTGGACGCCAGTCGGTTTCCAGACGACGTGCTGGACGTCTATCGCCGACAGGCGCTCGAGCCGGGGGCGCTGAGGGCGATGGTCAACTACTATCGGGCGAACCGACGATTTCCCGGTGAGTCACGCCCAGACCTGACCCGCCCCATCACTGTGCCAACGTTGTTGATCTGGGGCGAGGCGGATACCGCGCTGGGCAAGGAGCTCACGGTGGGCACGGACCGGCTGGTGACCAACCTCACCGTGCGCTCCTTGCCGGGGGTGTCGCACTGGGTGCAGCAGGAGGCGCCGGAGGCGGTCAACGACGCCATCGCGCGGTGGCTCGCGTAGCCCGCCCCACACCCGGACGGTCGGCAGGTCACTCGGAGAGCGAGACGTCATCCGGGCGGCGGCTGGCGCCGTCCACGCGGGCGTCTCGTCGGGAAACCTAGGTCAGAAGCCGAGACCGAGGCGGAGCGCGACGGTGCTGCCGATGCTGTTCCTGAACGAGCCAAAGCTGGAACTGGCCAGGTTCGAGAGGACGTCCCGCGGGTTGTCGTGACTCGTGAAGTTGTAGAGCTGGACCCCGACGTCGACCCGGCGGCCGACGAGGTCCAGACGCTTCGTCACGGCCAGATCCGCCGAGAAGAAGTTCGGATAGTCGGCGCTATTCCGTTCACCGACAACGGAGTAGTCCTCGGTGAAGACCGTGAAGGGAAACCCGTTCCGCCACTCGATTCCAGGGGTCATGACGATCCCCCGGGGCAGCCGGACCACACCCCACAGCAGCACTCGATTGGGCACTTCGAATGGCTGGAACGACTGTTGGTTCTCCAGCAGGAGCGGGTCGCGCCGGTTGTCGTAGATCTCCCCGAAGTCATTCAGATCGCCGTCGGCGCGCATTTTCGAAAAGGACGCATAGAGGTCTCCATGGTCGTTCGCCAACGTCCACCGCAGGGTGGCATCGAACTCGCGGCTGGTCAGACGCCCGGTCGACGAGAGCACCAGGGCCGGCGCCACCGTGTCAGTCACTCGATTGACCAGCAACCGATCCCGCGCGCGATTCTCTCGATAGTTCACCCGCAACAGCAACGACTCGCTGAGCTGCCGGTCGAACTCGATGTTCCACACCTGACTCGTCGGCTCCTCGAAGCCCTCCGGAGCGATCCGGTTCTCGAACACGAGCGGGGCGCCGCTCGTCGCGCCGGTGGGGTCGTAGTCTTGTTCGATTCGTTGCTGAAAACGCTCGAAGGCGTCGACCTGCAAGAAGATCTGATCGAAGAACAGCCCCCACCCGCCCTTGACCAGGGTTCGACCGCCCTGGTCGAGCGCCAGCGAGAACGCGGTGCGCGGTGACAGATGATTCTCGGCAATCATCGAGCTCTGGTCGTACCGCAGACCG
>CALBET010000351.1 GCA_937888665.1 uncultured Acidobacteriota bacterium | reverse complement strand
CAGCCCGCGAAGCCAGGTCGACTGGTCCGGGATGCTCGGCGAGATGCCATTGCCCGCCGGCCCGGTGCCGGGGAACTCCTCCGGTCCGGGCGCTTCGAGCAGCGAGTACCAGTAGCCGGCCGGAAAATACTGTGCGGCGGCGCTGGCGTCCGGCGCCACCACGGCGGTCATGTCCATCCGCGCACCAGGTGACGCCTGCTGCTTGGGCGAGTCCACCAAACCATATCCGCGGACCCAGACGTCGTATGTCGCCGCCGGGAGATCCGGCACCACATAGCGTCCTTGGTCATCGGTCACCACCGTGCGGTTGAACCGCGTCGGCAGGTCCGTGGTCTCGGCGATCACCCAGACTCCGGCCTCCGGACCGTTCGGCCCGGTGACGACACCGCCGATGTCGTCGCCGTCGAGAGCCACCGCCGACTGTCTCGCCGTCAACTCCGGCGCCAGAGCCAGCGCCGCCACGACGAGCCCGATTCCTACACTGCCGAGAGCCGCCGTCTTGCCCCTGGTCATCGTACGTCTCCTGTACCTCTTCAGCGGGCCTGAAGGCCCTTGCTACGAACTGGTTCCGACGGTCCCTGAACTGCAGGGCCGTGACTACGGTCTCGTCCACATCCGCGGGACGCGAATGGCGATCACGGCAGCGCGAGCGCGACCCACTCGCTCTCCATGCCGGTCCATCCGACGGTCACCACGATGTGCTGCTTTCCACCGGCCATGTAGGTGATTGGAGCGGCGCTGGTGCCACCCGGCAGATCCACCTCGCCCACGACGGCGCCCGTCTCCTTGTCGTAGGCACGAAGCAGTTTGCCACCGACCCCTTCGGGCAGGAACACCATGCCCCGATCGACCCCCTCGCCAAGAAAGATCAGACTGCGGGTCACAAGGGGTGACACCCGGCCCGACTGCCCCAACGGCGGCAAATCGAGATCTCGCAGAGCCGGGTGGTCACGGGGACCATCGCCATTCGGCACGCGCCACCGGATTTCCCCCCGGTTGAGGTCAATCGCCACCAGGCTGCCATACGGCGGCTTCAACAGCGGCAACCCCTGCGGCCCTTCGGCCATCTCGAGGGCACGCATCACGAAATCGACGTTGGATCGGGGGTGTTCAGACGCGGTCAGTCCGACCACGGCCGGCGTTCGTGCGGTCGGCACATAGAGCATGCCGGTTTCGGGGTCGACCGCCGCCCCGTTCCAGTCCGCGCCGCCCACCAGTCCGGGAGCCTGAATGGTGCCCCGCGTGCCGCCGGGACGCGGGTCGATAATCGTCGGCGGCGTGAACAGCGGCCCCGACACGTACCCGGCCAGAATCTCTTCCGCTTCGCGGCGCAGCTCCGGGGTGAAGTCGATCAGATCGTCCACCAGCACCCCCTGGTGCTCGAAGGGCGGCGGCTTGGTGGGAAACGGCTGGGTGGGTGCGTACCATTCGCCCGGCACGTTCCCAGCCGGCACGGCGCGCTCCTCGATGGGCCACACTGGTTCACCGGTGGCCCGGTCGAAGACATAGGTGAAGCCCTGTTTGCTGACCAGTGCCACCGCCTTGATGTCGCGGCCCCCGACGGTGATGTCGACCAGGTTGGGCGCCGCCGGGAAGTCGTAGTCCCAGACCCCGTGATGCACCGCCTGAAAGTGCCAGACCAATTCACCGGTCCGTGCGTCGAGGCAGACCAGGCTCTCGGCGAACAAATTGTTCCCCGGGCGGTGTCCGCCGTAATAGTCATTCGTCGGGGTCGAAAGCGGCAGGTAGACCAGGCCCAGTTCCTCATCGCCGCTTGGCCACGCCCACATGTTGGTATTGCCGGTATATTCCCACGAGGCCCGGTCCTCGTTCGGGCCGGTCAGCCAGGTCTCGTTCCCGACCTCTCCCTCCTGCGGCACGGTATGAAAGATCCAGAGCTGCTTGCCGGTGCGCGCGTCGAAGCCGCGGACATCGCCCGGGGGCATCTCCTTGAGCGCCGGCTGGGTATTGTTGGTGAAGTCGGTTCCGTAGGACCCGATGATCACCACCCCGTTGACCACCAGCGGCGCCGACCGCCACCGAAACTCCGTGACCGGGCGGGTGTCGTAGCCCTGGGTCAGATCTACCGCACCGTCGGTCCCGAAATCGGGGTACCGCGCGCCGGTGTCGGCGCGCAAGGCAACCAGGGTCGATCCGATGATGGCCAGCACCCGAGCATCGTCACGACCGGGGCTGGTCGGATCGTCCCAGTACGCGAGGCCACGACTGGCGCCGCCCTGGCTCGTCACCCCGTCGGGTAATGGGTCAAACCAGACGACCTCCCCGGTCGTCGCATCCAGCGCGGCAACCGTGCCGAGCCCGGTGCTCACATACAGCCGACCGTCGGCCATGAGCGGGGTGTTTTGCACCACGGCGGGAGGCCGAATCTCGCTCCCCTGTCGGATGGCGTCCGGGATGGTCGACTGCCGCCACACCACCCGCAGGTCACCAACGTTATCAGCCGTGATCTGGTCGAGCGCGGAGTACTTGCTGCCGGCGAGGTCCGCACTGTACGCCCGCCACTCGCCAGGTTGCGCTACGGCCGCGCTGCCGGCGCCAAGCA
>CALBET010000350.1 GCA_937888665.1 uncultured Acidobacteriota bacterium | reverse complement strand
GCCTCGGACTGGGACAAGCCGGATGGACTGACCGTGATCCCCACCCAGCGGGTGGAGGCCTTTCTCCAGAAACTGCCAGTCGAGGCGCTCTGGGGAGTGGGTCCGGTCACCGCCACACGGCTCCGCGCGGCCGGCATCACGCAGCTCGTCGACGTGCGTGCCGTCGCCCCAGACGTGTTGCGGGCCACGGTGGGAAATCAGGCCGACTGGTTACGCCAGCTCGCCGAGGGGATCGACGACCGACCGGTCACGCCGAACCGCTCGGCCAAGTCATCTGGGTCGGAGAACACCTACGCCGAGGACCTCACGAACCTCGACATCATTCGGACCGAGCTGGACCGGATGGCGCGGCGCGGCGCGGAGTGGCTCGACCGGCAGACCCTGTGTGCCCGGACCGTCACCATCAAGGTTCGGTATTCGGATTTCACGACGATCACCCGGAGTCACAGCGAACGTCCCGCGACCCGGGACGCCGATCGCATCGCGGCTCGGGTGCTGCGACTCGTCGACCGCACGGAGGCGGGGGCCCGCCCCGTCCGACTGCTCGGGGTCAGTCTGCACAACCTGATGGGTGACGCGGAGGTCGGCCGGGAGCCCGAGCACCCAACCTTGCCGCTGTGACCGCCGCCGTTGCGAGTAAGATCCGCCCATGCTCAAAGGCACCCGGGCCGGCATCCTGCGCAAGGTGCAGCCCCTTAGCATCCACGGACAGATTTCTTGGGACGTGTTCTTCACCGACCCCGACGTGCTGGATGGCCCGATGCAGATGGCCCGAGTCGGTCCCGAGGCGGTCGATCGCAACCTCGAGCCGGGCGACCGGATCACACTGAAGTATCTGCTCGGCAGCGTGACCAGCGTCACCCGCGACACGTCCGGCGGGTAGAACTCGCTGCCCTTCCAGCGCGATGCCCCCATGACCACATGACCCGACCCGGTGACGACAGCACAAGCCCAGTCGATCTGGACACGCTCGGCTGGCACGTCGATTTTGCCGGACCGTTCCAGACATACGCGGCCCAGGGACTACGCCCAGCCCGGGTGGCGGTGGCCCACAACTATCTCTATCAGGTGACTGGCCCTGACGGTGAGTTGATGGCGGAGGTGTCCGGCCGACTCCGCCACAAAGGCGACATCCCGGAGAACACACCCGTTGTCGGCGACTGGGTGGCCATCAAGCCCAGCCAGTCGGAACAAAAGGCGACCATCGAGGCCGTCTTGCCACGGCGGACGTCATTCTCTCGGAAGGCGGCCGGGGAGACGACCCGGCGTCAGCTCATCGCCGCCAACATCGACACGATCTTCCTCGTCTGCGGCCTCGACGACGATTTCAACGTGCGGCGGATCGAGCGCTACCTGGTGGCTATCCAGGAAAGCGGCGCCTCTGCCGTCATCGTCCTGAACAAGGCGGACGCGTGCCCCGACCTCGAAGCCGCCCGCACCGCCACCGCGGCGGTCGCCACGGGCGCCCCGATGCACCTCATCAGCTGCCTGGAAGACGACGGGATCGCCCCGCTGAAGATCTACGTGACCCCGGGTCACACCATTGCGTTGATCGGGTCGTCCGGGGTCGGGAAGTCGACCATCATCAACCAGTTGCTCGGAGTGGACCGTCAGCGGACCCGTACGGTCCGGCCGAAGGACGGCCGCGGCCGTCACACCACCACCCAGCGAGAACTGATCGTGATGCCTGGCGGCGGCCTGCTGATCGATACACCGGGCATGCGCGAGCTCCAGCTCTGGGACAGCGCCAAGGCGCTCGACGACGCATTCGACGACATCGATGGTCTGGCCGCCGACTGCCGCTTCCGCGACTGCGCACACGGGGAGGAACCGGGCTGCGCCGTCCGGGCCGCGGTCGACGCCGGACAGCTCGCTCGGCTGCGCTTCGAGAACTACAAGGGACTCAAGCAGGAAGGCGCGCAGCTCCAACAGCGCCGGGATGAACTGGCCCGAATCGAAGAGCAGCGCCGCACCAAGACCGTGCACCGCACCATGCGGTCCATGCGCAACAACCGGCTCACCGACAAGACGTGACGGTGCCGTCAGCCTTCGGCGGGTGTCAACCAAGCGCTACGGCGAACACCGTTTCGTTGAAGCCGACCAGCAGGGTCGTTCCCACCCGCAGCAGTGGCGCTCTGAGATTGCCGGTGGGGCCGAGCATGGCGCCGACGGCGTCGGCCGACGCGCTGCCGCTGACCGCGAACTGGCTGACCTGCTTTCCCTTGGCCACGATGAGCGTCGAGGCGTTCGCCAGCAACGCCCTGGCATCAGCTTCCTGCAATTTTCGGCTCGCTGGCACGGTCTCGGTGATGTCAATACGATGGGCCTCCATGAACTTGGAAGCGCGCGCGCAACTCGTTCAACC
>CALBET010000349.1 GCA_937888665.1 uncultured Acidobacteriota bacterium | reverse complement strand
GGGGGTTCGTCGTCGCGCAGGCGCCCGAGCACGCGGTCGAGAACCTGCGGCTGCAGGACAAGGCGAACGCTGGAAAGAAGAACGTCGTGAAGCGTCAGCCCCCTCGGCACAACTTCGCGAACTGGAACCGCCGATCATTCGAACGCCTGGTTGCCGCGTCCCCGGAACGACTCGTCTCTCGCTTCGAGGTGTCGCACAGCATGCTCCTCAACGTGCTCTCTCGACCGAGCGACGGCTGCCAGGCGATGCGACAACTGATCCGTGACAGCCACGAACCGGAGTCGGCGAAGGCGGCGCACGTTCGACGCGGATGGCAGCTCTTCCGTTCGCTCGTGGCCCGAGAGATCATCGAATTCGTTCCCAGGACGGACGCAGGCTCGCGGGTGCGAGTGAATGTCGAGCTCCAGTCGGACTTCTCGATGGACCAGGCGCTGTCGCTCTACCTGCACGAAGCCATCCCGCTGCTCGACCGAGACTCGGATGACTACGCGCTCGATCTGCTGACGCTGGTCGAGAGCATCCTCGAAAACCCCGGCGCCATCCTGCGCCGACAGCTCGACACGCTCAAAGGACAGGCGGTCGCGGCGATGAAGGCGGAGGGGCTGGACTATGACCAGCGTATGGCCGAGCTCGACAAGCTGGAGTATCCCAAGCCACAGGCCGACTTCGTCTACGCGACCTTCAATGCCTTCGCCGACCGCCACCCCTGGGTCGGGGAAGAGCACATTCGCCCGAAGTCGATCGCGCGCGAGATGTTCGAGGGGTTCCGCTCGTTCGCCGACTACGTGCAGGAATACGGCCTCGAGCGTGTCGAAGGCCTGCTGTTGCGCCATCTCACCAGCGCCTACAAGGTCCTGCGACAGACCGTACCGGATGGCATGAAGTCCGACACCGTGGTCGAGATGGAGCTCTACCTCCGCGACATGGTCCGGCAGGTGGATTCCAGCCTGCTCGAAGAGTGGGAGCGGATGCGCAATCCCGACTACCGGGCGCTCGGCCACGACACTGACGCGCCGCCGCCGCAGGCCCAGATCGCACCCCCCGATGTCACTCACGACGCCACCATCTTCACGGCGGCCATCCGCACCCGTGTGTTCGCCTTTCTCCGGGCGTGGTCGATCGGAACCGACGCGGCGGCGCTCGAGACGATCAACTCGCACCGCTCCCCCCAGCCCTGGACCGTCGAGCGCCTGGCTGACGCGCGCGACGCGTTTCGCCTCGAGCACCGGAATCTCCGCCTCGACCCCGAGGCCCGCAACCTGCGTCACACGCACACGCGCCCGTCGCGCAACGGCACGACCTGGCGTGTCGAACAGATGCTCGTGGACGTGGAGGGGCTCAACGACTGGGTCGCGGAATTCGACGTGCACCTCGACGCGTCACGCGAGGCACGGGCGCCGGTGATCACGCTGCTGCGCCTGGAAAACCTGGTGCCCTGACCGCAGTGCGCATATCTGGGCTTGACGTGAGCCGGCTGTGCGGGCACTCTCCACACGACGCGGCCCGATTGTGACGCGTGGCCGGAGGACGACACACGTGCATGTACGAAACATCGGTGGATGGATGACTGCGGTGCTGGCCGTGGCCAGTCTGGGCGCGGGGGCCCAGGAGGCGCCGCTGGACACGCGAGTGCTGGACGCCGCCAGCGCGGCGAACACCGCCGGCGTGGTGACATGGCTGGAGCAGGGTGCCGACGCCAATGCCTCGCAAGCAGATGGCGCGACCGCCCTGCACTGGGCCGCCCACTTTGACGATGCGTCAATGGCAGATGCGCTGATTCGAGCCGGCGCGGCCGTGGACCCGGCGAACGACTTCGGCGTCACGCCGCTCTGGCTGGCCAGCCTCAACGGCAGCGCGGCCATGGTCGAGACCTTGCTGACGGCCGGAGCCGATGCGAATCTCGCGCTCCCATCTGGCGAGACGGTGTTGATGACCGCGGCGCGCACCGGGTCCGCCGAGGCCGTCGGCCTCCTAGTGGCCCACGGGGCAAACGTCAACGCGCGGGAGCAGTCGCGGGGGCAGACGGCGCTGATGTGGGCGGTGGCGCAGCAGCACCCTGACGTGGTGGCGACCCTGGTCGAGCTCGGGGCGGATGTCCACGCGCGATCGAATCCGCTCCCCAGACGCATCCACACGAGGACCGCCGGCTTCAACCCGGCCGGCGTGTTCGACATCGTGCAGGGCGGGTATACGCCCATGCTGTTCGCGGCCCGCCAGGGCAATCTCGACGCCGCGAAGCACCTGGTGGCGGGCGGCGCCGACGTGAATGACGCGGCACCAGCCGGCACCACCGCGCTCGTCGTGGCGGCCCACGGTGGTCACACCGCGCTCGCCACCTACCTGCTTGAGCAGGGCGCGGACCCAAACGCGGCCGAGGCCGGCTACACCGCGTTGCACACCGCCACCCTTCGAGGCGACGAGACCCTGGTCACCGCGCTTCTGGCAGCCGGCGCGGACCCGAACGCGGTGGTGGTGAGAGGGAGCCCGGGACGGCGCAACAGCCCGGACTACGTGCTGGAGGACGATGTGGTCGGCGCGACCGCCTTCTGGCTGGCCGCACAATTCTCCGAACCCGGAATCATGCGGGTCCTCGCCGACAACGGCGCCGACCAACGGGTCGTCATGCCAGGGGGCACGACCTCACT
>CALBET010000348.1 GCA_937888665.1 uncultured Acidobacteriota bacterium | reverse complement strand
CGCGACCCGCGTCCTCGGTTTCGATCGCGACGCGGAGGTGCTCGCTCTGGCGCGCCAGCGTCTGTCGTCATGGCTCGACCGGCTGGAACTGGTGCATGGCGACTACCGGAACTTCGGTCAGGTGCTGAATGACCGCGGGATCGACCGGGTCGACGGCGCACTGGCCGACCTGGGCCACTCGACCGTACAGCTCGAGTCGGAGGGACGCGGCTTCAGTTTCCGTCTCGACGCGCCGCTCGATATGCGCATGGATCGTAGTCAGGGGCAGACCCTGGCGGAGATGCTCGACGAGGTCACACCTGAGGCGCTGGCCGACGTGATCTACGAATACGGAGAGGAGCGTCATTCACGGCGTATCGCGCGCGGCATCGTCTGGGCGCGCGATGCCGGGGATCTGACGACGACCACCGAACTGGCAACGGTGGTGCGCCGGTCGATGCGGTACCGGGGACGCACCCGCATCGACCCGGCCACCCGTACATTCCAGGCCCTACGGATTTGGGTCAACCGAGAACTGGACGGCCTCGACGTCTTCGTGCGGTCGCTGGCGAATCGCCTGGCCGCTGGCGCCCGGATGGTCATCATCAGCTTTCACTCGTTAGAGGACCGGATCGTGAAACACACCCTGCGGGAACTGGAACAGGGCGGAGAGGTCCCCCTGCGCGTCCTGACCCGCAAGCCGCTCCGGCCAGGTCCGGATGAGGTGTCGCGCAACCCGCGCGCCAGATCCGCACGGTTGCGGGCGGCCGAGAGGCTGGCATGAGCAGGCTCCATCTCGAGTACGACATCAAACGGGACATCCGGAACAGTCCCATCGTGCGAGAGGTGGACATGACCAGACGACGCCAGCTGTGGCGCTCGCTTGGCATCGGCATCTGTCTCGTCAGCGTGTTGCTGTTCTCGGCGTGGCAGCACTTCGAGCTGCTTCGCCACGGGTACGAAATCGAACAGATGGAGAAGGACCGAGCCGAGGCACTCGAAACAAATCGGCATTTGCGTCTGGAAATCGAAACGCTGCGTTCGCCCCGGCGCATCGAGCGGATCGCCATCGGCGATCTGCATCTGGTGGCCCCCACTCCAGCCGACTCGCACGTGATCGAACGGATCGCGCCGACCCCGCCTCCCGATCGCTCCGTGGTGGCGTCGCGGGGCGGGAGCGCAGGCGTCGGTTCCCGGCCCTAATTGATCGAGACGACTATGGCGCCCCCCCCTTCCTCAGATCGCTGGCGTGAGGTCCTCCGACGACGCGTCCTCGTCACCGGGAGCCTCATGTTGCTCTGGGGCATCGCGATCGAGGGGCGGCTCGTACATCTGCAGGTGTTTCGTCACGCCGACCTCGTTGATCGCGCCGAACGACAGCAGTCACGGTCTATCGAGACCCACCCCAAGCGAGGAGAGATTCTCGACCGAGAGGGCCGCGTCCTCGCCTATAGCGTCGATGCCGACACCGTGGTCTCGGTGCCGGTCGAGGTGCACGAGCCGGTCGAGACCACCCGGCAGCTCTGCGACGTGCTCGAATGCGACGCGGAACAACGCGATCGGATCCTGACTCGCCTCAGTGGAGACGGGTTGTTCGCCTACGTACAGCGCCGCGTGTCTGTGGGCGCCGCCCGCAGGATACGAGACCTGGGGCTCGAAGGGATTGGGCTCATCAAAGAGAATCGCCGCTTCTATCCCAACAAGGAGCTGGCGGCGCATCTGCTCGGCTATGTCGGGACCGAGAATAATGGTTTGCACGGTCTCGAGGCGAGCTACGACGAGGAGGTGCGTGGGCGTCCGGGGCGCGTGCTCGTCCAGACCGACGCCCGCAATCGCGCGTTCAGTCGGGTTGAGAGCCCGCCGACGGCCGGTGTCTCGCTCGAACTCACGATCGACAAGTTTATTCAGTACATCGCGGAGCGTGAACTGCGCGCCACCGTGCTGGAGCACGGTGCGGCGGGTGGCAGCGTCATCGTCATGGACCCGTCGACCGGCGAGATTCTGGCTCTTGCCAACGAACCCACGTTCAATCCGAACAGCTTCTCGCTGGCCCCACCCGACGCGCGCCGCAACCGCGCGACGCAGGACGTGTATGAACCGGGCTCCACTTTCAAGATCGTGACCGCGTCCGCCGCGCTGGAAGAGCAGGCGTTCGCACCGGAGCAGATCATCGATGTCAGCCCCGGGGTCATTCGGTTCGGGTCGCATCGGATTACGGATACGCGCAACTACGGCGCGCTCTCGTTCGCCGACGTCATCGTCAAGTCTAGCAATGTCGGCGCGAGCAAGATTGGCGTCACGCTTGGACCGGAGCGGCTCGGACGCTACGTGACGCGATTCGGATTCGGCCAAATCGCGTCCCGCGACTTCGCCGGCCAGAGCCGCGGGATCGTGCACGACTGGTCACGGCTCCGCGATAGCGCGCTGGCCTCCGTCTCGATCGGCTACAACATTTCCGTCACCCCGCTGCAGATGGCGGCCGCCATGAGCGCCATCGCCAATGGCGGTGAGCTCCTCGAACCTCGCCTTGTTCGTGCGCAGATCAGTGGTGATGAGCGGCTCGAGGTGGCCCCGCACGTGATCCGGCGCGTGATCAGCCCCAAGACCGCGTCGACACTCACACGCATGCTCGAGGACGTCGTGTCGAGAGGGACGGCTCGGAGCGCACAGATCGAGGGCTACACGGCCGCCGGCAAGACCGGGACCGCGGAGAAGATTGTTAAGGGTCGGTATGCCGACAAGGGCCACAACGTCGCGTCGTTCGTGGGGTTCGTGCCCTCCACCCGGCCCGCCTTGACCATTCTTGTCGTGATCGACGACGTCGTGCAATTTGGCGGGGCGGTGGCCGGCCCCGCGTTCCAGCGTATCGCCGAGGCGTCGCTACGTCATCTCGGGGTGCCGCCAAACGTCGATGCCCTGCCCCCGATTCTCATGGCCGCGGATAGGTCGCCCGGTCCCCGCGTGCGTCCGGCGTCGCTGCCGGTGGCGCCGCCGACCGACGCCCAGCACATGCTGGCGTCCGGTGGCGGTCGGATGCCGGACCTGCAAGGACTCAGCACCAGGTCCGCGCTTGACGTCGTGACTCAGATCGGTCTCACCACGGAATCGTCCGGCCGGGGCTTCGTCACGGCGCAGACTCCGGAGCCGGGCGCCCTCGTGGCCACCGGGCAGCGGGTCACGCTGCGGCTGGATCGTGTTCGCGCCGACGCGATACGGGCGGGGCGATGACGGTCGCCGACCTGCTGCCGCGACTGTCCGGCCTGGAGCCGGCGCCCGAGGCGCCGCGTACGCTCGGGGCGTTCGGCGAGCAGGTCGTGACCGCGATCGCGTACGACTCGAGACACGTCGCTCACGGGGCGATTTTCGTGGTGGTCCGGGGCCAGCACTTCGACGGCGCCCGTTTCGCTCCAGATGCCGCTACTCGTGGCGCGGTGCTCGTCGTGGCCGCGTCGACCCGTCCGGACGGTGCCCGCGTACCGTGGCTGAGGGTCTCAGACGCTCGGCTCGCGTTGGCTGAATTGGCCGCCGCGTTCTACGGCGATCCGAGCCGGGACCTCACCGTCGTGGGGGTGACCGGAACCAACGGCAAAACGACTACGACCTACCTGCTCTCGGCCATCTTCGACGCGGCCGGATGGCCATGCGGCCGGATCGGGTCGGTCGGGTACAGCACCGGTCACCGAGACCAGGTGGCTGAGCACACCACGCCGGAGGCGCCCGAGGTGCAGGCGCTGTTGCGCGAGATGGTCGAACACGGTCGAACGACCTGCG
>CALBET010000347.1 GCA_937888665.1 uncultured Acidobacteriota bacterium | reverse complement strand
GGTCGGGCCAGCCGGGCGCCGCCGGCGTCCCTCCTCGGCGCGGCCCATCCGACCACCGGCGCGCACGATGAGTTCTTCGTCAGCGACCCCGCTTGACCCGGCCCGCTTCTGACCCGTGATCACGCGCGACGTACGTCTCGATGCGGGTGCAACTCGATTGAAAGCTGCGGCTCTCTGGTTGGTGGTCGCCGATGTGTGCACCAAGGCATCGCTCGTGGGCAAACGATGACACGCTGGTCTGCGGCTCTCGTAGCGTTGCTGTTGGTGCCCGCAAGGGTCGTGGCGCAGGGTGGCGTTTGGGAGGTCGAAGTGCATGGCGGCCGGTCATTTATCGGCGCTCCGAGCGACGGTAGAGGGAGCGTACCGGATCCGGGACCGCCGTTCACAACGGCCACGAGCCTTCCAAGTCGCCGCGTCTCTTCGTGGTTCCTTGGTGATGGCGCCCAACTCCTGAACGGGTCGCTCGCCGCGCTCGGCCTCTCTGAACGCATCGCGGCGCTGGACCCCGTGTTGGACGCTCCTCTGGTAGCGAGACAGAACGGACACAGCTTCGGATTCCGCGTGGGCCGTGACCTCACGCCTCGTCTCGCCGCGGAGTTCAGCCTCGACTTCACGTCGCACGTCGTTGAGATCGCCGCGCCGGTCGCGGCGGCACTGGAGGCGACCAGCGCAAGCTTTACCTCTGCGTTCCGTGCGCTCCTTGATGCGGGCCCGTTCACCGATCTCCGCGTGGACTCGACGCACGCCGTTGTGAAGGTTGACACGACCCAGCTGGTGGCCACGGGGGCCCTCAGCGTCGATCTTCTGTCGCGAGGCAGAATCATTCCGTATGCCACCGTGGGGGGCGGGATGATTGCCAACAACGGCGATGCGCCCAGGGCCGGTCTCGAGGGGCATTATTCGTTCGACATCGCTGGAGGATTCCCGATTGCTGAGAGCGACCGGGTCAGCCTCGCTCACGCGGTCGAGGACACCGTCTACTTTGGAATGCTGGGCGGCGGCGTCAAGGTGTTTCTCGCCGGCCGGTCCGGTGTCCGTCTCGACGTGCGGGCGCATGTCGGCCGAAACATCATTCGGACCCTCGTGGATGCCAATTCGCAGGTGACACAGGAGGTGGCAGGTCCGCTCTCCGACGTCATCGCGTCGTTCGGGGTCCCGAGCATCCAGTTCAGTAATGATTCTGCGCTTGGAGTCTCGAGTCTGAGTGGAGCCGACATCCAGGATTTCGAGGGGTTTCGCGGTAGCGGAACGCACCGCCAGGTCGCGGTGTCCGTGGGCTATTTCTGGCGTTTCTAATATCCAGAGTCAGTGCACTCGTGCACTGCTAGCACTGACAGTCGAGCGCGAAGACCCAGATGACCCCGTCCTGCGGGAAACCGAACGCACCCTGAGATTCGGGTACGCCGTCTCGCTCGCGCGGCGCTGGCTCGGCGCCGGTTTGGACCGCGATGTACTGCACGCCATCGACTGCATACGAGGTCGGTACGCCGGCGCGCCCGGAATTGGTTCGGATTTCCCACAGCACGTCGCCGGAGCGGGCGCTGTACGCTCGGAACCGATCGGATTGGCCCCCGAGGAAGACGAGGTCCCCGCCAGTGGTGAGGACCGATCCCCCGTTCCGAGGCTCCAGCTCGCGCTTCCAGACCATGTCTCCCGTCTCGACGTTCCAGGCCTGGAGTTCCGTCAGGTGGTCTGCCCCCTCGACGCGAAAGACATCGATGTTGGCGCCGGCGAAGGGCTCACCCGGCGTGTATACAACCTGCGTCCCTTCCATGACCGAGCAGAGGTTTTCAGTCGCCGGGATATACAAGAGCCCGGTTTTCGGGTTGTAGGCCTCGGGCTGCCAGTTTTTCGCTCCCGCGACTGATGGGCAGAACGTCACTCGCGTGCCGGTCCCCGGGACGTGCGCCGCGTCGTACGTTGGACGGCCCGTCTGTGAATCGATGCTTGTGAAGACGTTCTGATACACGTACGGCGACGCGTCGATGAACGAGATGCGGTCGGGTTCCTGTTCCAGCCACCAGAGGTAGCCGTTCCTCCCGACATGAACCAACGACGGTATCGTCCGGCCACCACGCTCGATGTCAATGAGGAGCGGCGGCGTGACTTCGTCCCAGTCCCAGGATCCGTTCCAGTGATACTGGTGATGACCCCGCAGTGCTCCCGTATCCAGGTCCAGCGCAATCGTCGAGTTGGTGAAGAGGTTGTCGCCAGGTCGAGCGTCTCCCATCAAGGGCCCCCCGTTGCCGACGCCCCAGTAGACCAGGTTGAGTTCTGGGTCATGGGTGCCGGTCACCCATACCGGCCCGCCGCCGGTTCGCCAGGCTTCAGCGGGCCAGGTCTCGTTGCCTGGTTCACCGGGCGCGGGAATGGTATATGTCTTCCAGACCTCGTCACCGGTCATCGCATCAAGTGCGATGACAAACCCGCGAACACCGTTCTCTCCGCCCGAGGTTCCCACCATGACCTTGCCGTCCACCACCATCGGAGCCATGGTGATGTAGTAGCCGGCCCGGTAGTCCTCGACGGTTCGGTCCCAGACCACCTGGCCCGATGTCGCATTCAACGCGACGACGTGCGCATCGAGGGTGCCCACGTAGACCATGTCGGCATACAGGCCGACTCCCCGGTTCGTGGGGTGAGGTGTGCGGATCTTCGACGGGAGTTCCCGCGCATAGCGCCACCGCAGCTCGCCGGACTTTGCGTTGAGCGCGATCACGTGGGTGCTCGTGGTGACGAACATCGTGTCCCCGTTGACGATCGGGGGCGATTGGTGATCCTCGGTGAACACCCCGGTTGGGAACACCCACACGGGCGTGAGGTCCGACACGTTCTGCTCCGTGATCTGGTCGAGGGGGCTATACCCCCATCCGTTGTACGTCCGGCGATACATCAACCAGCTGCCCGGCTCCGGATCACGCAGCCGCTCATCAGTGACCGGAAGGTAGTCGGTATCCTGGCGGGCCCTCATCTCGTTCGGTCTGGTGACGATCGACACGAACCCGACCGCAGCGACGCCGTAGGCGATGGCCCGCAGCCCAGTCTTCGTCATGTGGGTGTGACGTCGGTCACTGGCAGGGCGGTGGCGCCGGGTGGCGAGCAGACTGGGTGGACCGAGAGGCCGCTGCACGCTGGCACGGCCGGAGTCTACCGCAGCCACGTGCAGTTGGTCGAGGGATCGACCCTCGCCGAGGTAGCAGGTCTCGGCCGAAGATTTTACGTCGCATGGAACCGTCCGCCCTTGATCCGTGTAGTCCCCAGGTCCAGCGCGATCACCCGCGTCACGGGTGGGCTCTCGTCTGGACGTGTGCCGCTCGCAGGACGCCCGCGACCTCTTCGTGCCGTCGCTGCGGTGTCCACTCCAGCGCGGCCCCCGCGAGCGCCGCGGCGTCGCTCACCACGCGCGCATCTGGGCGGGTCAAGAGCGTCAGCGGAATACGGCGACGCAGCACGTCGTGCAGCGTGCGCGCCATTTCCTCCTCCACCGCGTGCACCACTTCGGCTCGACAGAACGGCAAGGCGGGGTCAAGTCGGGCGGCAAGCTCTGGCCGTCGCGCGATACGTGCGTGCAGCGCCTCGACCCCGGAGCCGAACCGCAGGGCTGCGGTGCGCGCGGTGTGCTGGTCGAGCCCCACGGCGACCCCCCGAGCCGTGGCGCCTTGGAGCCAGTCGCCGAAATCGCCGATGGGAGACCAGGGGAACGGTCGCGCGTCGGTGGGTCGTGCCCCCTGGCTTCGCCCAAGACACGTC
>CALBET010000346.1 GCA_937888665.1 uncultured Acidobacteriota bacterium | reverse complement strand
GGGCTTGAGGCGATTGACGACGATCAGCGTTCGCTGTTCGCCGCCCCCTAATCTCACGTCGAATCTGCGTGTCCAGACTGTTATGAGAGTCAGACCGTTTCTCGTTGCCGTGCTGCTGATGTTGGTGAGCCACGGGCTCGCCGCGCAGGAACTCCCGACCGCGCCGCCGGCGCAACTGGGGCTGTCGCCAGCCCGCCTCGGGCAGATCCGTGTGCTCGTCGAAGGCGCGGTCGACCGGCAGGAAGTAGCCGGCGCCGTGACACTCGTGGCCAGGCTCGGCCGCGTCGGGCATCTCGAGGCCGTGGGATGGCGCGACATCGAACGGCAGGCGCCGATGGAGACGGACACGTTGTTTCGGATTGCGTCCATGACCAAGGCGGTCACCAGCGTTGCCGTCATGCAGCTCTACGAAAAAGGTGCGCTCATGCTGAGCGATCCGGTCTCGCGCTATTTGCCCGCCTTCGCCCAGATGCACGTGCTCACACCCTCCCCGGACGGCGGGGAGGCCACGCTCGAGCCGGCGCGACGCCCCATCACGATCCGGCATCTGCTGACACACACCTCCGGTCTCAGCTATCGGTTTCTCGCCCCTCCGTTGCTGGCCGCCCGGTATATCGACGCGAATATCACGGACGGGCTGAGTCAGGCCGACGGCACTATCGGCGAGATGGTCGACCGCTTGGCGGAGCTGCCGCTGCTGCATCAGCCGGGCGAGCGCTTTACCTACAGTCTCGGCGTGGACGTGCTGGGACGGGTGATCGAGGTGGTGACCGGGCAGACGCTCGAGGAGTACATGGCGGCGGAGATTTTCGACCCGCTCGGCATGGTCGACACGGCGTTCTACAAGGACCCATCCGAGGCCGACCGGTTCGCGGCGATCTATTCGCCGCTGGGCGACGGCATCGTGAAGGTGACCCAGGACCCGGTCGTCAGTTCCGACCGGCGAACCATCTACTCGGCCGGTTATCCGTACGGCGAGGCCCAGCGCTATTTCTCGGGTGGTGTCGGGCTGACGTCCACGATTTCAGACTATGCGCGTTTGCTGCTGGCGCTGCTGAACGGCGGAGAGCTGGAGGGGACGCGCATCCTCGGACGTCGCACCGTCCAGCTCATGACCCGCGATCATCTGGTGGGCCTCGGCGTGCCCCCGGGCGGCCAGCAGTTCGGCCTGGGGTTTGCGATTTCCGGCGAGCGTGGCGTGACCGGCGGGCCGAGGTCCAAGGGCGCGTTCGGTTGGCTCGGGTTCTTCAACACGGTCTACTGGGTCGACCCGGAAGAGCAGCTGGTGGCGATCATCATGACCCAGCTCTACCCCAACAATCAGTCCGACCTGACGGACAAGTTTGAGGTGGCCGTCTACAGCGCCATCCTCGACTGACCACATGCTGGTGCGTGAAGCCTCGGACAGAAAACGGATGGGGTGGCGGTGTGGCGCAGGCCTTCAGGCCTGCGATCGCACGGCTAAAGCCGTGCGCCAC
>CALBET010000345.1 GCA_937888665.1 uncultured Acidobacteriota bacterium | reverse complement strand
GCACTTGTCGACCATCCGAGACTACATGCGCCGGGTGGCGCGGGCGCTCAAGGTGGTCGGGCTGGTGAACGGGCAGTTCGCCATCAAGGACAACACCGTCTACGTGATCGAGATCAACCCGCGCGCCTCCCGCACCGTGCCGTATCTGTCGAAAGCGACCGGCGTCCCGCTGGCGAAGGTGGCGGCACGCGTGATGACCGGCAAGACGCTGGCCGACCTGGGCCTGGTGGACGATCTCAAAGTCTCCGGTGTGTTCGTGAAGGCCCCGGTCTTCCCGTTTGTGCGCTTCCCTGGTGTCGACACCATTCTCGGTCCGGAGATGAAGTCCACCGGCGAAGTGATGGGTGCCGCCGACACGTTCGGTTCAGCCTACGCGAAGGCGCAACTCGCCGCCGGGAACCGACTGCCAAACAAGGGCACCGCGTTCATCAGCGTCAACAACGACGACAAGGCGAACGTGTTGCCAGTGGCACGCGACCTGGCCGAGCTCGGCTTCTCGCTGCTCGGCACCAGTGGCACGGCGGCCTACCTCCAGGCGCACGGGCTCGAGGTCGAGATGGTCTACAAGGTCAATGAGGGGCGTCCTCATATCGGCGACCGCCTCAAGAATCGTGAGATCGACCTCGTGATCAACACCCCGCTTGGCCGGGAGTCGTTCTTCGACGACCGCACGCTGCGGCGGATTGCGACCGTGCTGGGCATTCCCTGCGTCACCACGCTCACCGGCGCCGTCGCCACCGTCAGCGCCATCCGCGCCCTGCGGGACGAGGCGCTCGACGTACGCCCGCTCCAGGACTACCACGCCGCCCTCGCGCGCGGCTGAACCTCCGCACCATTTCCGCAGGCCTAAAGGCCTGCGCCACCGTTGGAGACCACCCCGGTAGGGCAAGGCTTCGGCCGCCACCACCCCGGTAAGGCAAGGCTTCAGCCTTGCCTTTCAACCCCAAGCCTGCACCACCACCACCACCACCACCACCACCGCCGCCACCACCCCGGTAGGGCAAGGCTTCAGCCTTGCCTTTCAACCCCAAGCCTGCACCACCGCCACCACCCCCGGTGGGGCAAGGCTTTAGCCTTGCCTGTCCAGCCCCAAGCCTGCACCACCACCGCCATCACCCCCGGTGGGGCAAGGCTTTAGCCTTGCCTGGCACGCCCCAAGAACCTGCGCCACCACTGTGCAGATACCGCGACACCCATTCCCCTGGCGCCTGGCAATATCCGCGCTTGCTCGTCGGTGTTCCCAACTTTTGGCGTCCTGCTCCGGGCGACATGGTGTTTGCATGAGCGGCCTCCGTGACAGCCCCAGCCGTTCCGGCCGCGATCGCCCTCGTCGTCGGCCTGCTCGCCGGCGTCTGGTTCGCCTGGCCCCTCGCCGTCGCGAGGACGGTCGCGGTGGCCGCCTGGGTGTTGGCCGTCGCGGTCGCGGCCCGGACCGGACGCCCGGTCCTGGTCGCTGGCGCCCTACTCGCGGGGTTCTGCGCGGCCGGTGTGCTGCTGGGGGCGTCGCGTAGTCAGGCCGCGGCCGAGACCCCGCTGGCGCGATGGTTCGCTGAGCAACCGGGCGCCAAGGCCGGCCGCGTGGGGCCGGTCGCGTTGGAGGGACGTCTGCGCGCCGACGCCTCGCCGACGGACTACGGCGCCGTCCTCGACCTGGCCAGCACCTGGGTCGGCGACGACGTTCGGGGGCGTGCCGTTTCGGGCGGGGTTCGGTTGTCCGTCGGAGGCGATGTCGCCCTCACTCGTATCGATGGGTGGCGTGCGGGACGCCTTGTCCGCGTTTCGGCGACGCTCCGTCCGCCCCCGTCCTATCGGAACCCGGGCCAGTCGGACCAGCGACAACAGCGCGCCAGGCGCGGCACCGTCCTGCTCGGCTCGGTGAAGAGCGCGTTGCTCGTCGAGGTCGTGCGTGCAGGCGACAGGCCGGCGGAACTGGCGGCGCAGGTCCGCGCGTGGGTTCGGCGCGGGGTGGAGCAGGGGGTTGGCCGGCATGGGCGGCGCTCGGCCGCCATCGTCACCGCGGTGCTCATCGGCGACCGAGCCGGGCTGACCGCGCTCAACGACGACACCATCAGCCGGCTTCAGGACGGCGGCACCTATCACGTCATTGCCATCTCCGGCGGCAACATCGCGATTCTGGCCGGCCTGCTCCTGCTGCTCGGTCGTGGCGCCGGGTGGCGGCCGCGCTACGTGTCCGCCGGGGTGATTGTGGCCTTGGTGGCCTACGCGTATCTGGTTGGACATGACGCCTCCGTCGGGCGAGCCACCGCCGCCGCGGTACTCGTGCTGGGCGGTGGTCTGTTCGACCATCGCACCCCGTCGATCAACGTGTTGGCGGTCGTGGCGCTTGGCGTCCTCGTGGTCTCGCCGCTGAGCCTGTTCGACGCCGGATTCATCCTGACCTTCGGGGCCACGCTCGGCATCGTGCTCGGGGTATCGCCGTTGGCTGACGTCCTGCGTCGCGTCCCGGCCCGCTGGTGGGACCCGGTGCCGGGGTGGGTGCCGCCGGCGGCCATGCTGCTGGCCGCGACGCTGTGCGCGGAGGCGGTACTCATGCCGGTGGGCGCGGTGCTGTTCGGGCGCATCAGCGTGGCGGGGCTCTTCCTGAACTTCCTGGCTATTCCCTTGATGACCGTCACGCAGATCACGGGCATGGCCGCGGTGGGGCTGGCGGGGGCGAGCGAGCCGTTGTCGGCCATCGCCGGTTGGGTCGCACATGTCGCCGCCACTGCCCTGGTGGAGTCGACCCGCTTGCTCGATCTGTTCCCGTGGCTGGCCTTTCGGGTGCCGCCACCGTCCTGGCCAACAATGGTCGTCTACTACGCGGCGCTGCTCTCGCTGCTCTCGCCGGGTCGCGGCCCCACGGCTCAGGCGACCAGTCAGCTGGTACTGGCGGCGGCCGTCCTGTGGGTCGTCTCCGCGCCGTGGCGTCCAGCGCTCGTCGGTCCACCGCCGGAGGGTCGGCTGCGCGTCACGTTCCTGGACGTGGGCCAGGCAGACGCCACACTCATTCAGGGACCCGGTCGCGCATCGATCCTCGTCGACGCCGGCGGCACGCGGAGCCCCCGGTCAGACATCGGGTCACGCGTCGTGGCGCCGGCGTTGTGGGCGCTCGGGGTGCGTCGGCTCAGTGTCGCTGCGCTCAGCCACGGCGACCCCGACCACGCCGGAGGTCTGGGCGCCGTCCTCCGCGACTTCCGGCCCCGGGAGGTGTGGGACGGTGTGCCGGTTCCGCACCACCCGGGGCTCGACGCACTACGCGACCAAGCCGAGGGCGTCGGCATACGCTGGCGGCAGGTCGCGCTCGGCGACCGTTTCCGCTTCGGCGCCGTGTCGATGCGCGTGGCGCATCCACTACTGCCCGACTGGGAGCGCGTGCGCGTGCGCAATGACGACTCGGTGGTCCTCGACGTGCGGTATGGCGGGGTGGCGGTGCTGTTGCCGGGCGATATCGGCCGTGACGTGGAGGCGGCAGTCGTGGCCTCGGTGCCACCCGCGCCGTTTCGGATCGTCAAGGTGCCACACCATGGGAGTGCGGGGTCCAGCACGCCCGCGTTCGTCACCGCGCTGACCCCGTGCCTCGCCATTGTCAGCGCCGGCCGCGCCAACCCGTTCGGACATCCCGCGCCGGACGTCGTCCGCCGCTATCGGGAGGCAGGCGCGGTCGTGCTCGACACCGCCCGAGACGGCGCGATCACCGTGGAGACCGATGGGAGTGCCATACAGGTCTGGACCGAGTCCGGTCGTCGACTGGACTACCGCGCCGGGCAGGTCGGCTGTGCCCCGTTGGAGTTGGCCGCCCCCTGGGGACGGGAGCCGGGGTGAGGGTTACCTGTTCTAGTTGTTCGCCCGAGCGTGTGGCTGGTCATGGAGAGGGCATCGAAGGTGTCGGCGGCGGGAACACCAAAGCTGGCGATTGTCGCTGGTCCTGCGGCATGGCCCAGGCGAGCTTCGCGTCCCTGAACCCAGAGTTTCTGAGACGGGCGGCTCGGTCGCTCGCACGGTCGAGATCCAATCGACTGACCGACGGCTCAGCCTGCGTTCTCGCAGTCGGTCACCCCGCGCTATGATCGCCCTCCACGATGACCCTGACGCCAGGCTCCACCCTCGGCCCGTATACCATCACCGCCGAACTCGGTCACGGCGGGATGGGGGTTGTCTACACGGCCCAGGACCCGCGGCTGAAGCGCCAGGTGGCCATCAAGCTCCTGCCGCCGGATCTGACCCGCGACGAGACCGCCAAACAGCGGTTCCTGCAGGAGGCGCAGGCCGCCTCAGCCCTCGATCACCCGAACATCTGCACCATCCACGAGATCAACGAGACCGCCGACGGGCAGCTCTACCTCGTGATGGCCCACTACGAGGGCCAGACGCTGAAGGACCGGATTGAGCGAGGGCCGCTGGCGCTGGACGACGCCATCGACATCGCGACCCAGGTCGGGCAGGGACTGAGTAGGGCTCACGCGGCCGGGATCGTCCACCGAGACATCAAGCCAGCGAACCTGATGGTCACCGCCGACGGCACCGTTAGGATCCTCGACTTCGGCCTGGCCAAACTGGCCGGGACCGAAGGCGTCACCCAGACCGGCTTGGTGGTCGGCACCGTGGCCTACATGTCGCCCGAGCAGGCACGGGGCGAGGAGGTTGACCACCGCACAGACATCTGGTCCCTGGGCGTCGTGCTGCACGAGATGTTGAGTGGGCACCCGCCGTTTCAGGGCGACAACCTGCTCGCCATATCCAAGGCCATCGCGGAGCGTCCCGCGCCGACGCTGACGGGGGACTCGTCATCGCTGCACACCGTCGTCAGCCGCGCCCTCAGCAAGAATCAGTCGCAGCGGTATCAAGCGGTCACGGACCTGCTCGCCGAGCTACGTCCTCACACCACCGGTGCTGCCCCGAGGCAATCGGAGGTGCCGTCCATAGCCGTCTTGCCGTTCGATGACATGAGCCCAGAGCAGGACCAAGCCTATTTCTGCGAGGGCATGGCGGAGGAGGTCATTAACGCCCTCACCTCATTGGAGGGCCTGCACGTGGCGTCGCGCACGTCGGCGTTCCTGGCGAAGGCGAAGAACTTTGACATTTCCGAAATCGGCGAACGCTTGAAGGTCGAGGCGGTGTTGGAGGGCAGTATCCGCAAGGCAGGTACCCGGTTGCGGGTGACGGCGCAGCTGATCAATGTGAGCGACGGCTTCCACCTGTGGTCC
>CALBET010000344.1 GCA_937888665.1 uncultured Acidobacteriota bacterium | reverse complement strand
GACTGGATACGAGCAGAAGGAGCATCGAAACGCACAGCTTCGCGAGGTCCTCAACTGCACGGTCGGGGAGCCGTCCGGAGGCAGCACCCCGGCCCAGTCGATGGACTCTTCATTGATGTCGTTGTCCTCCGTTTGTGGCGTGGTCGCCACCGCGTGGCCGTGGCGAAGCAACAGGAGGTTAGGTACTTCCTCAAGGGGCCGCCCTTCCGCCAAGTGCTTGATGAGGCGCGTGAGCGTGTGCTCACCCTGGGCCTCGACGATGTAGATGTCGGCGCCGAGATCTTCGAGCACCACCGGCAGCATCTCGCGGGTGAAGCGTCTCGCGAGGTTGGCCACGAGCGGTCCCCCGAGCACGATCGGGATGTCCGGGCGGCGGTCGCGAATGGTGTGAATGACCTCTTTGGCAGGCTCGGAGGATGTGTAGAAAGTGGTCGTGATTGCCACTGTGGTCGGATTCTCGGCGAGCAATTCGTCGAGGCGGTCCCGTTCGTGTCGAAAGTGGTTGATAGGCTCGGCTCGCAGGCCGTGCCGGCGCAAGAAGGAGGTCAGGCACGCGACCGCGAGGTTCGGTAGGTGACCCCAGTGATACGGCCGCACTAATGGGGGATGGCCTCGTCGGCGTCGCGCCTCGTTTTCCGAACTCGTAAGGAGTTCGGCATAGCTCACCGGGATGCCATCCCGACGGACAAAGCTCAGCTGCAGTTCGCGATACGCGGTCGAGGTGGTACCAAACGCGCGCATCGAACCCTCGACCTCGGCTAGGGGAGGCTCATTGGGACCGATGACGACGCAGTGCAGAGGCGCGCGTGTCGATGTCATGTTGCCCCGTTGCGCAGACCCGCGGACAGGAGCACTCCGTCCATGTCGGCCACCAGCGCCTCTATGAGGCCCTCATTATAGCGTCGTTGATAGCGGATCGAAAACTCGACCGCCCCCGGAATCGCGTCCACCTCAATGACGAGATCAAAGGTCGTCAATATCGGGGGCGCACCCCCTATCAGATCTGCTTGTCGGGGCCCGGCCTCGCTTCCATCGGGGGGACGAGGGCGACTCAGAAACTGGATGCGGGCTAGCTGGGAACGAGGCAGTTCAAGCGGCAAGACCTCCAGTAGCGTCTCGTGCGGCACGTCCTGGTGCGCCAGGCCCTCGGCGAGGGTGGCCGCGACGCGCGGTATGACATCTCGCAGATCCCGCTCACCGTGAAGATTGGTTCGAAGGACGAGTGTGTTGACGAAGCACCCCACTACCTCCTCGCTGCCCGGGTGGTCGCGGTTGGCTACGAGCGTGCAGACTCGAACGTCCTCGGTATGGGCGCGAGCCGCGAGCACGATCTTCAACGCGGACAGTAGGACGACAAACGGTGTGGCGTCGGTCGATCGGCACACCTGTTCGAACACCGCTTGCGCGGGCTTGCTGAGACGATGTTCGACATACCGGGCGTCGAAATTGAGCTCGGGCGGCGGGGAGTCGTTGCCGGCGGGGAGTGTGAACGGCTCGATGTCGGCCAGCTGTGCCCGCCAGTAGTCTATCTGGCCGCGGAAGAGATCCCCGGACTGGTCTTGTTGCCAACGGGCGTAGTCGGCGTACTCAAAATTCGGCGGCGGCCAATCCACGTCCGCCGCCCCATCGCCCAGGGCCTTGAAGAGTCTACCCAGGTCTTGATTGAGGATCGCCATTGACCATCCGTCCGCCGCGATGTGATGCACGGTCAACGCAAAGAGGGATACCTCCGCTTCGAGTTGTACTACGAGCGCGCGCATGATCTCGCCGTCCGCGAGATGCACGGGTCGACGGCGGGCGCAGCCCAGCTCATTGAGGGCCAACTCATCGCGGTGCCCCGGAGGCAGGGCGGTCAAGTCGACGATGTGCACCTCGAAGGGCCAAGACGGGTGAATAACCTGGAGAAGGTCGTCGCCCCGCTCTTCGTAGGTCGTCCGCAACGAGGCATGTCGGGCGACCAGCGCCTCGAGTACCCGACGCACGAGGTCAGCGGGCAGCGCCGTATCGACGACAACGGCGCTCGACAGATTGAAGAGGGGGGCCGGGCCTACGGACCGGGAGACCTGCCAGATGTTGGCCTGTACCGCAGACATCGGGGCGGTCGTCGTCTCAGTCAGGCCAACGCGCACGGGTCCCGGGTGTACGCGCGCCGTCCGCGCTGCATCCAGACGGGCCGCGATGCCGGCCACGGTGCGCCCCGTGACGATGTCCCGCAAAGGAAGGCGAACACCAGTGAGTGCTTCGAGTCGGGCCGCCAGCCGAACCGCGAGCAGCGAGTGCCCCCCACTGAGGAAGAAATTGTCGTGGCGTAGAACGCGGTCGACATCCAAGAGCTCAGACCACGCGGTGGCGACCACTTCCTCACTCGCCCCTCGCACTGGTTCCGCGTGCGTATCAGCGGCAGCCGGTCTCGTTGTCGCCGCGAGGGCCGTCCGGTCGAGCTTCCCGCTGCTGTTTCGGGGTAACGCCGACAGCAGGTGATAGCGGGCCGGCAACATGTAGGCGGGCAGGCGATCCGCCAAAGCGGCGTGCAGGCCATCGACCGTCAGCGTCGCTGACGTCTCGGCCACGACGTAGGCTTCCAGGCGTTCGCTGTGAAAGGCGAGGACGGCGGTCTGTCGGACACCGGGGAGCTGGGCCAGGGTCGCCTCGATCTCCGGCAGTTCGATACGGACCCCGCGAACCTTCACCTGGTGATCTCGCCGCCCCAAGAACTCCAGGCGACCGTCGGGGCGGAGTCGGGCTCGATCGCCGGTCGCGTACAGGCGTGCTCCGGGTCGCGAGGAGAGCGGGTCCGGGAGGAAGCCTGTCGCGGTCTCGCCGCACCGACCAACGTAGCCCTCGGCCAGTCCCCCGCCCAGGTACAGCTCGGCAGGTACGCCCACCCCGACCGGCCTGAGCGCGCGGTCGAGTAGGTGGGCGCGCCGGCCGGGCAGCGGCACCCCGATGGTCACGCCAGCGCTCGGATCGACCGCCTCGAAGGTCGCGTAGATTGTGGCCTCCGTCGGACCGTAGCCGTTCCACAGGCAAGCTCCCCGTTCGGTCAACCTCGCGGCCAGTGGGACCGTAAGCGGCTCCCCGGCGGCGATCATGCGCAGGTCGGACTGTCCCGACCAACCAGCGTCGAGAAGGGCCGACCAGGTCGAGGGGGTGGTCTGCATGACGGTGATGCCCGACCTGTGTAGGAGATCGCGCACCCGTCGAGGATCGTCGCTCAGGTCGTCGCTCGCGACAACGACGCAGGCCCCCCGGCAGAGCGGCGTCAGGAGCTCGACCAGCGCGATGTCGAAAGTGACTGCAGAGACCGCCAGCCATCGGTCGGTCGGTTGTAGGGCCACCGTTTCCGCGACGACGCTGAGCAGGTCCGCGAGCGCCGCCTGCGCGACCGCCACCCCTTTTGGACGGCCGGTCGAGCCGGAGGTATGAAGTACGTACGCCCAGTCCAGTCGCGTCGCCTCGTTAGCGAACTCGTTCGGGCCGTCGTCCGGACGACGGCCCGGATGGATGACGAGCATGGACTCAGGGGCCTCGGCGTCCGTGACCATCGCGACGACGCCCGCGTCCTGCACGATCTGGGCTCGGCGACGCGGGGGGATGCGGTTCGACAGCGGCACGATGGTGGCGCCGAGAGAGAGCACGGCGAGCAGCGCCACCGGCAGCGTCTCGTCCCGCGGCAACAAAATGGCGACGCTGTGTCCGGCGCGGATGCCGCTCTCTCTCAAGGTATCGGCGAGCTCCGCACTCCATCGACACAGCGCGCTGTAAGTCAATGGCCGCGCGGACAGGTTGTCGCCGACGGCGACGACCGCAGGACGATCCGCATACCGTTTCGCCGCGGCCACGACTTGCTCGACCACGAGCGCGCAGGCCTCAAGCCCGGGTCGGTGCAGGCCGCTGGCGGTGGCGACAAAACGCTGCTCCTCCGCATCCATCGAGGTCAACGACGAGATTCGAGCCTGCGGGGTATCGACGAAACCGGTGAGCAGGGTCCGGAACTGGCGCAACAG
>CALBET010000343.1 GCA_937888665.1 uncultured Acidobacteriota bacterium | reverse complement strand
ACCCTGGCCAGGTAGCGACCAGCCAGAGCGAGGACCTCGGCCCCGTCGGGCGACTGCGCGGCGCGACCGACGACGGCTGCCCAGACCTCCTCACCGAGCGTCGGATGCGGGACGGAAAAGCAGGCAGCCTCGCTCACGCCTGGATGCCTCAGCAGCACCTCTTCCACCTCGTATGGCGAGATCTTCTGTCCGCCGCGGTTGATGATCTCCCGGCGTCGTCCGACGATCTGGAGAAATCCGTCGTCTCCCAGATGCCCGATATCGCCGGTGCGATACCAGTCGCCGAAAAACGCCTCCGCGCTCGCCTGCGGGTCGCCCTCGTAGCTGTCGATCACACAGTCGCCACGAACGACGATCTCGCCGGTGTCGCCCGGAGGCAGCCGACTCCCCCGTTCGTCGACGATGGCAATGTCGCAACAGACGGCCCGGCCGACCGTCCCCGGCCGGCGCTCCTCCGGCGGCAACGGGCTACGGGCGATGAGCCCCGCCTCCGTGGCGCCGTAGCGCTCCAGCACGGGGACGCCGAACAGGCGCTCGAGGGCGGCCATTTGGCCCGGAGGCAAGCGGTAGGAGGAGGACCGAATGAAGCGCAACGCGGTGTGCCCGGTGCAAGGATGCTGACGGCCAAATCGCTCGAGGATCGCCTCGTTGTAGGCGGGATTGGCGAGGAACCAGGTCACCCGCTGCGCGGCGAGCAGCGCCGGGAGGGTCTCGACGTCGAACCCCTGTGGGAGGAGCACGGACGCGCCCACCGCGAGCGACGCCAGCAAGCCCCCGTTGAGGCCCCGATACAAGGGACGAAAGTTCAGACAGCAATCGTCCGGGCTCAGCCGGAAGGCATCGGCCTCCGCAAACGCGCGTCTGACCGCCAGGCCGTGGCTGATGGGGACGATCTTCGGGGCGGCTGTCGTACCGGAGGTTGAGAAGAGGACCGCGATGTCCTCGCTCGAGGGTTGGACCCACCCGTCATGTGCGCGTCGGACCCCGCCCGCCAGGTGAAAGACGCCCGCCGGGCGGGTCGCGGAGCCCTGCATGTCGAACACTGGAAGTCCGAGCCGCCGTGCCGCCGTGCGGCTGGCCGTTCCGCTCCGGGCCGACGCGATCAGCGCGTCGACACGGAGCCGAACCAGCAGCGCCTCGATTTCAGCCGACGTCGCATCTGGATTCAGCGGGACCGCGGTCGCGCAGCAGACCGTCGCCAGGAACGACGCCGCCATCTCGGACGCCTCCGACATGGCCAACCCGATGCGACTTCGCGGACCGTACCCCCGGCTTGTCAGCCAGGCTCCGGTCTCCTCCACCAGGCGCAGCAGCCTGGTATAGGTCGTTCCCTCTCGACCTGGCGCGGCCAGCGCGATGGCATCGCCGCGCTGGCGCGCGACGTGATGAACGAGGGCGGGGATCGTCTGGGGCCGGATCATGCGGGTCCGGATGCCGACGGCGCCGTCTCGCTCACAGGTGCCTCTGGTTCAGCTCCGCCTCGGACCAAGCGACACACCAGCTCGCGCCAGATGGCCGCCTGCGCCGGCTCAAGGACGTCACGGTGTCCATCGGCGTCGGGCACTTCGTGCGCGACGCAACGGCCGGCGACGAGACCGCGCCAGGACGGCTCATGTTCCTCCAAATAGGCGGCTCGGCCCACGAGGTGCAGGCTCCCAGGGAGCATCTCCGGCGCGTAGCGGCGGATGTTGTCCGAGATGCGCGGAGCGTAGTAGCGCCATCGGCGCCGCTCCGACACCGGCCGGCCGAGCGTGATGAGGCAACCGGTCACCATGCGATCAAGAGGATGATAAACGTGCTGATGGAACCGACCCACTGCTCTGACTCCAGCGTACGCCAGCCACCCACCTGCACCGGCCTCTCGCACACCCCGTCCGTGCCGCACCAGCCACCCCAGACATGGCTCGTCTGGAAGAAGCCGCGGCGTCGAAGGTTCAAGCAGCACGACGTCGACCGGCCGTTCCTCATCCCGCCGCAGTCGACAGGCCAAGGCAAACGCGAGCAGGCCCCCGTATGAGTAGCCGACCACCACGACGGGCGTGTGCGGCGCTTCGGACGCGAGCTCACCGGCGTACGCCTCAGCCAGTGGCTCGATGCCGTGGCCGGCATACGGTTGGACGTCGTAGCCGTCGTACTGCAGTCTGAACACCGGGGCTTCGTCAGGCAGGTAGTCAACCAGTTGCTGCATCCCCAGGCCCAGGCCGACCACCGCCGCTCCGCCGGCACCTGCATGTACCAGCTCCAGATACCGACCGGTCGGGAGAGCCGGCGGTGGGTGGGTCAGGCGCTCCGCGACCCCGGCCAGCGTCGGATCGCGAAACACATCCGCCACACGAACGGTCCCCCGCAGCCGTCGGCGGGCCAGCTCGACCATGCAGACGACCGCCAGCGAGTTGCCCCCCAGGTCGAAGAAGCTGTCGTCGGCACCGATGCGGTGCACATTCAGCAGCTCGGACCAGAGTGCTGCCAGCGCCTGTTCGGTCTCCGTCCGAGGTGCCACGAAGGGCCTCGGCGCCGTGGAACCGCCACACTCCGGGGCCGGCAGCGCCCTCCGGTCGAGCTTGCCCGTTGGCGTGCGGGGCATGCGATCGAGGAACACGAATGATGACGGCACCATGTAGTCGGGCAGCTG
>CALBET010000342.1 GCA_937888665.1 uncultured Acidobacteriota bacterium | reverse complement strand
GTCGAGCGACCCCGATGCGGGTCGATGAGCGGTACGACGCGCCCCTGCCGCGAGCCTGGCCGGATTGTGGCGGCGCCGTCGCCGAGACGCGGGTCGGCGCCCAGACGCAGATGGACCTGCCGCCCATCCGCGCGAAGCTGCCGAGGGGCCTCTACACCGTGCGCATGGACCGCGGAGGCGTCATGCAGGAGGAGGTCGTGCGCCACACCCGTGAGTCCCGCCACGCATGGCTCGAGCCGCTGCGTCCGTCCGCGCTGCCCGCCTTCGATACCGTCGACGCGCACGAGTACTACTCGTACACGGCGGCGGCGACGAGCAAACGCAACACGGGACAGAACGCCGCGCCGCTCGGCCGCGGCAGTCCGGCGGGCCGGCTGTTCGTCTTCGTGCGCGCGGTCAGGGAGGGCGGACATGGCGGCCACGACCTCGCCGAGTCGCTCTTCCTCCGCACGGCGGAGGGCGAGCTCGTCTCGGACTTCTCGTCCGACATCGTCGATCAGGACCCCGTGCACGGCTGGATGGCGCTTTCGGCGCCGGCCGCCCCCGGAAGCTACATCCTGGATGCTGCGGGGCCTGGAGGCGCGGGAGATGGCGCTGAGTGTCTACCCTGGCTGGGAGACGCAACTCTTCGTTCCGTGCGAGCAAAGAGCCGTGCTGGAACGGGCGAGCCTGCTGATCACTCATCTGGGGCACGGCTTTCACCCCGACGACCGGTTGGCGCAGGTGATCGATGCGGGCCTCTCCGGGCTGCGCAGCGGCACGGACCTGCTGCCCGAGAGCGAGCGTCAGATGATGCTCTACGGGAAGTTCGACAACCCGATGCTCGGCCTCATCGGCGCTCACCTCATGCTGCTCGAGAGCGCGCCCGATTGGGCACTGTTGGACCATGTGGTCCAGAACCTCGAACACCTCCTACCGGGCGCGGCCGATGTCCATGCGCTTCGTCTGGCCACCGCGCTGCGCCGGGGGGAGGCCCCGGTGGGAACGCCCGTCACCGCGCCGCCGATGCTCCGGCGGGGGCTGGACGCCGTCCTCGAAGCGAGCACGATCCTTCCCGAGATCGTCCCCGAAGGCGGGATCATCGAGCGCCTCGCGCCCTACGTGCTCGCCGGGCGGATTTTCGATACACCCTCGAAATCGTGATATCAACGTCCGCACGACAAAGAGCGGCAGCATGTCTGAAGCGGAATCGCTCACCAAGCACGAGCAGGCGGAAAAGACCCTCACGTACCATGGGAGGTGGGCCGCCGGGGTGGGTGTGACTCCCATGGCCGTGAAGGACCAGGTCGCGACCCAAGCGCGTGACCTCGCAGAGGACTTCCGGGCGACCCGGTCGGGCACGCCACAGACCGACACGGCGCCCGGAAGACGGTTGTGACGCCCCTACATGTCAAGACCCGCCTTCAGGCGGCGCGCGTGACGTTTTGACGAGCGGGGGTATTTCGACCAGCAGGTGGACCTCTCTCTTCCAACCTGTCGACGCCAGAAAGGTGCATCGCGATGAGTGACATCACCTTGACCGTGAACGGTCAGATACACACCGTGGACGTGGACCCCACCACGCCGCTGCTCTACGTGCTGAGCGACGATCTCGGCTTACGCGGACCGAAATTCGGCTGTGGCCTGGGTCAGTGCGGCGCCTGCACCGCCATTGTGAACGGCCGAGCCGAGCGGACGTGCGTCACAGCCGTCAGCATGGTCGAGGGCGCGACGATCACGACGCTCGAGGGACTGGGGACGCCACAGGCGTTGCACCCCCTTCAGAGGGCGTTCATCGACGAGCAGGCCGCACAGTGCGGTTTCTGCCTGAGTGGCGTGATGCTGACCGCCAAGGCCCTGATCGACCAGAATCCCGGGGCGACCGACTCGGAGATACAACGAGCCCTGAGGAACGTGTTGTGCCGATGCTTCACGCAGACCCGCATGCTCCGAGCCATCAAACGGTATGCACAGGAGAGGGTCTGATGGGCGAGGGCAACACCGCGTTCACCGTCGAATCGCGCATGACGCCAGACGCCCTCAGCCGCCTTCACCGGGCGGGCTTGTCGCGGCGGCGGTTTCTGCAGGGCTCAGGTGTGCTGATTGTGGCCTTCACCGCGGCAGAGATGGCGGATCGGTTCGGTGTCGCCCCCGGAGTGCTATCAGCCCAGGGCGGCAACACGCCACAGACCCTCGATGCCTGGATCAGCATCGACGCCAGCGGCGACGTCACGGTGTACACCGGCCGCGCCGAATTCGGTCAGGGCATGTCGACCGTCCAGACACAGTTGGTCGCCGAAGAACTGTCGGTATCGATCGGTCGCATCACGCTCGTGCAATGCGACACCGCCATCACCCCGGACCAGGGCACCTCGTCTGGCAGCCAGGCACATCCCGTCAACTTCAACCATGACAACCTGGCGCTTGCCGGTGCCACGGCGCGCGAAGCGCTGTTCGAAATGGCGGCCACGAGACTCGGCGTACTCATCGACCAGGTGACGGCGGCCGATGGCGTCATCACCCTACGCGGCGATGCGCGCCAGCGGGTAACCTACGGTGAGCTCGTTGGAGGAGGGCGCTTCAGCATGACGCTGAAGCGCGAGGCCAGGCGAAAGTCCCCGAGCTCGTGGACCGTTCTCGGCACATCGGTGCCTCGCATCGATCTTCCGGACCTGGTGAGGGGTCGCTTCGAGTTTGTGGACAACGTCCGCGTTCCCGAGATGGTGCATGGGCGCGTCGTGAGGCCTCCCGTGGTCGGAGCCACGCTGGTCAGTGTGGACGAGCGTTCCCTCAGCGGGCTACCCGGCGTGCTGAAGGTTGTCGTCAAGAATGACTTCGTGGGCATCGTCGCCGAAAGACCCTGGCAGGCCATTCAGGCCGCCAGCCGCCTGCGGGTCACGTGGTCACCGGGGACCGGTCTGCCGAGCCAGCGCGATTTCTATGACCATCTTCGAAATCACCCGTCGAGACGGTCCACCTATATCGTCAACTCTGACGATGTCGACGCGAAGCTGTCGCGGGCGGCACGCGTTCTGGAATCGACCTACCTGTACCCCTATCAAATGCACGGATCGATCGGAAGCTCGTGTGCCGTCGCGGACGTGCGCGGCAACACCGCGACCATCTGGTCGGCGACCCAGGCCGTCTATCCGCTGCGCAACACGACAGCGATGGTGCTGGGCCTGAGGCCAGAAGACGTTCGCGTCATCTTCGTGCGCGGATCGGGGTGCTACGGCATCAACGGCGCCGATACCGTGTCGTACGATGCCGCGCTGATGTCACAGGCGGTTGGCCGACCAGTGCGTGTGCAACTCTCGCGCGAGGACGAGATGGCATGGGGCGAGAACTATGGCTTGCCGTACGTCATCGATCAACGTGCGGGAGTCGATGGCAGCGGCAACATCATCGTGTGGGATGTGGAATCCTGGAGTGCAACGCTCGGCGGCCGGCCCGGAGAAGATGCGCCCGGCAACGTGGTGACCGGCGCGCTGGTCGGTTTCCAGCCGGCGCCGTTGGTGCCGCGGGCCCAGGCCCCGGAGCCGACGCGGTTCGGTAATCGTGGTAATGCGGCGCCGTCCTATGTGACCGGACGCGTGGGGCAAACGGCAGGAGGCACCGGGAACGTCGCCGGCCAGCGAGTCTTGCAGCACGACGTCCCGTCGCCGTTTTTCACCGGTCCGCTCCGCTCACCCAGGCGCCTGCAGAACACATTTGCCCATGAGTCGTTCATGGACGAGGTCGCAGCGTCAATGAGGGCGGACCCGGTCGAGTATCGCCTACGCCATCTCGCGGACACCCGCCTGAGGGAGGTCGTCACCGAGGCCGCCAGGGCCGCCAACTGGGAGACGCGGCCATCGCCGCGGACCGAGAATCCTCGCACTGGCGTGGTCACTGGACGTGGCATCGCCTGCGTCCTGTATGAAGGCAACAATGGTTATGTCGCGCTTGTCGCGGAGGTGGATGTCGACCAGGGCACCGGCGATCTCACCGTCAAGCGATTCGTCGTCGCCCTGGATGTAGGGCCGATCTCCAGCCCCGACGGAGTGAAGAACCAGGTAGAGGGCGGCGTGCTTCAGGGCCTGAGCCGTGCCGTCGGCGAGGAGGTCAAGTGGGACAGCGAGAAGGTCACCTCAGTGGACTGGGCGATGTACAAGAGCCTCTTTCTGCCCGCTTGGGACCATCCACGGTACGCTGTCGGTTCTGAGATACCCGTGATCGAGACCGTTCTCATCAATCGTCCTGACGCCGAAGCCATGGGGGCCGGCGAAACGGCCATCACTCTCGTCGCGGCGGCCGTCGGCAACGCCATTTTCGATGCCACCGGCGTGCGCCTCCGTGAGGTGCCGTTTACACCGGAGCGCGTGAGCGCAGCGCTGTCCGGCTTGAGATAGCGCTGAGGAGTGATCGGGTCCTGATGCTTTGCGGCTCCGCGACGTGACCGCCCTCATCGGCGAGGGCGGGATGGGGCAGGTCTGGCAGGCCACCGACAACCAGCTCAACCGCCAGGTCGCGCTGACGATGCTGCCTGACGCCTTCGCCAACGACCCGGATCGGGTCGCCCGGTTTCAGCGGGTGGCGCAGGGCTCTCTCGCTCGAGAGCGGGGAGAGTCAGGTCGTCGTCCACGGTGGCACGGCGCCACGGTATGTCTCGACGGGCCATCGCCTGTTCGCCCGCCGCGGGACGGCTGCTGGCCGCGCCATTCGACCTCGCTTCTTGAGAGGTGACTGGCTCGCCGGTGACGGTTCTCGAGGATGTTCAGGTTGGGGCGCTCGGGGCGGCGCAGTACAGCGTGTCGAACGACGGCAGTCTGGTCTACGTGCCTTCCGTTCCGAGCGATGAGCGTACGCTCGTGTGGGTCGACCGCCAGGGTGAGGCCCGTTCCGTGACCGGGACACGCCGAGCCTATCTGACCCCGCGGCTCTCGCCTGATGGGCTGCGCATCGCCGTTACCGTCTCGGATGCGAACGGTGCGCGCGATATCGGGATCGTGGAAACGGCCGACGGGCGCTCTACGCCCCTGACCTTACGATTCATGCACACCCAACGGCGTTCAACGCTTCAACGCCTCGAGGGCCTTCTTGAGGTCGTTGAGCGCCCCCCGGAGAACGCCCTCGCGACTGAGCACGGTTTGAAGCGCTTGCCTCCGCTCGACCAAGGTGCTGTCGGCTTCGGCAATCGCCCGCTCCCCTGCTGCTCGTTCCTTGAGCGTTGAGTCGAGCTCGGCTTGAGTCGCCGCGACTTGCCGCCCGATCTCGTCGATCGCTTCACCCATTTTTTACCCCTGACCGCCGCACCTGAGGCGCGGTCGATTTCGCTCTGAACCGATGTGCTCCGTCGCCGCTTGGCAAGGAATCGGGATGTCGGCCCACACACATCCTCACACCAGACACCGACTACAGAACTGCGTAGTAGCCCATGTTACTCCCCTCACAGTACATGCCCCCGAGCCGGATCAAATGCACACGACGCAGCGCACCTCGAATCCCCGTCTGTCGCGCTGAAAAACACGCTTTGGTCAAATGGTGCCCGACAACGCCTCCATCGACCCTCTTGGCTGACCCTTCGGGGACTGTCAATTTCCCAACTGGTCGCGACCGCCTGGGCGTCGGCGGCAACGTTCCGCGGCACCGACATGCGCGGGGGCGCGAACGGGGCGCGCACTCGCCTCGCGCCGCAGAAGGATTGGGCCGTCAAGCGCCGAACAACGCAGCCTGGCGGAGCGCATCGGCGGTCAGAATGGTCAAGTTATTCCTGATCGGGTCCTCAGGTCCGAGCCGGGTATGGTCGGTCAAGGGATGTGAGGCCGACTCCGGTCCATGTGCCGGATGCGCGGTGGCTCGTCGGCAGGCATGGGCAACACCTGCGAGTCGAAGGGTCTCGCCGACGGCCTACCGGATCCGAACGCTCGCCGTGCCCAACACCCGGTTGTCGGCCGTGCGCACCACGACGCGATAGGCGCCCGGCGGGAGCGTGCCGGCCGCGGGCCTGAGGGCGTCCCAGAATCTGAAGCCGCCGAGGTGAGCGACGATGTCGACCTCGCGCGACCTGCGGACGAGGGTGCGATCCCGATACCAGTCCAGCGCGACACGCGCCAGCACGTTCGATGGCGCGAAGACCGTGGCGACGACCGTCAACTCACCGCGCAGCGACTCGCTCTCGGCCTCGCCGGCGATCACGTCGCTCGGTTCGAGGGTGGACCGGTCGAGCCCCTTCGCGAAGGTGACGGCTTCCAACCGCAATGGCACCGGGGGCACGAGCCAAGGACAGCCAACCGCCACGACCAGCAGTGCGGCGGCCGCTCCTATCAGCCGCAACCAGGGGCCGGGACCCTGTACACGTCCTCGAACGGCCAGTGGTGCCGCCGTGCTCAGGGCTATCACAGCGGAGATCGGCGTCGCCACGTCGGGACGGATCGCGAGCACCACCGGTAGCAGCAGGTTGAGCGCGCCAAACGCGACGGACGCAAAGAAGACGAGTCCAAAGACCGGGCTCTCGCGAATCCAGCGGTCGAAGACCAGATCAAGACAGGCGAGGACCGCCAGCAATGCCATGACGATCAGAAAGACAACGTTCCAGGAGCGCCACGCGACCGAGTACGCGTAGAACGGCAGCAGAAAGAACAGCGTCTGCTGGTATATGACGCGCGTCAGGTACGAGGCCAGGCTTCGCCCGAAACGCGCAAACCAGCGGTCGTCGGTCTTGGCGGTCGACGGTCGGCTGAAGAAGAGCGTGGAGACCCAGGTCAGCATGAGGCACCCGACAACCCACGGCAGGAAGCCGTACTGATCGTGCGAGAGCCACAGCACGACGCCGCCCGCGGTCAGCGCCCAGATCGAATGGAGAATCCAGAACAGTCGGCCGTGTCGCTGCCACAGACGGTCGAGGCGGTCCATGCTGAGGCGAGGATCGATGTCGAGCGGCACGGACCCAGAGCATAACTGATTGCGTGGAACGGTCGGAACCGTCGGGGCCGAGCGGAGCGAACCGGTGTAATCGTCAGGAACGGGCCGGGCCTCGGAGATCGTCCGGCGATTTACCTGGAAGCCGCTGCCGAGCGTGCGCTGGCAGAATACCAGACGACGCCTGCCCGGCTTTCCTGTAGGATTTGGGTTTCGTCCGGTGGCCTGCCTCGACGCTGCGGACTATCATCACCCTGCGGCCGTGGGTTCCATGCATTCCGATCTCCAAGACGCCATCGACTTCCACGACGCCATCGTCACCGAAGGTGGCAAGGCCCTGGTGGGGTACGAGCGAGAAAAGGCGCTCGCCAACATGGTGCTGCTGTCGGAGATTCCAACCACCTACGATCAGGACGAGAAACGGCAGGTCAATGCCGGCAACCTGCTCCTGCGGGGCGTACCGGGAGTCGGCAAGACGTTCTTCGGGGTGATTCTGGCCGCCATCAGCGGCGCGAAGTTCGCGCGGCTTCAGGGTCGGGCCGATCTGCAGCCGACCGAAGTGGTTGGGTTCCAGATGATCAATCCGGCGACCGGCGAGTTCATCACCGAATTCGGGCCGCTGGCGTCGGCCGAGGTCATTCTGCTCGACGAGATCAACCGGATTCCACTCAAGTCGCAGAGCGCCTTTCTCGAAGGGCTGCAGGACCGTTCCATCACGGTCGGCAAGGAAACCTATCAGCTCCCGGCGTTCAGTTTTGCCATCGCCACGATGAACCCGGTCGAATTGGGGCAGGGCACGTTTCCGTTGTCCGAGGCAGCGACGGATCGGTTCGCGATCATCGTGAACATCGGGTATCTGCCGCCAGACGAAGAACAGAAACTGGTGAACTTCGACTTCAAGAAAGTCCGGCTTCGCGGTTTGATGTCGAAAGAGCGTGTGATCGAGCTTCGGGGTCGAATCGGCGAACAGGTGTTTCTGCATGACGCGCTTGGCAAGTACATCCGCCGGTTGGTGGCGGCCACGCGTCCCTACAGCCCGGAAACAGACTGGCACCAGCGCTCGCCATCTGCGCTGGTGGAACAATACGTCGATCTGGGCGGGTCGCCCCGCGCCACCATCTGCTGGGGGCGCCTGGTCAAGGTGTGGGCGCTGCTCTCCGGCCACCGCGACGAGGTCTACCCCGAAGACATTCAGGATCTGGCCAAACACGTTCTGGGACACCGGCTGTGGCTGGCCCCGCACGCCGCAAGTCGGAACATCTCTGTCGATACCGTCATCGAAGAGGTCATCGACACGGTGCCCATCCCATGAGCGTCGCGAGCGCTACCCCACCGACGGACGATTCGCTCGTGTCGTGGGCCGAGATCCAGGACGTCGAACTGGTGATCGTCCGTCGTATGCAGGAACTGGCGATCGGCACGCATCCCAGCCTATTCCAGGGCACCGGTCACGACCTCGCGGGGCTCCGGGATTGGCAGCCGGGCGACCGGCTGTCGTCTATTGACTGGGCGCAGTCGACGCTGACGAACTTCAGTCCGCTCATCACCCGCGAGTTTGACCAGGAGAGCAACGCGCCGATCATGATCGCGGCCGACGTATCTGCGTCGACCCGATGCGGCGTGGATGGCGCCCCGATCGCCAAGATCATTGGCCGCGCGGTCGCGACATTCGCCATGGCGGCGTCATTTTTCCAGGACCGCGCCGGCCTGATGACGTTCGACCGCGACACGCGGCACATGACGATGCGTCCCCGGATTGGCCAGGGCCACGCTATGCACTGCGTGGAGGCCTACCAGGAGCAGCTGGTCGGCCCTCGGCCGAGCGGCCGGGCGCCGGACATCGGCTTCGCCGGGCTGCTCCGCACGCGCTCATTGGTGCCGGTCATCTCCGACTTCCTGTTCGACGATCCGGCACCGTTGCTGGCCGAGCTGGCGGACCTTGGTGCGTTTCACGATGTGTTTCTGGTCATGATCGACAGTGCGTTCGCCTTCGAGCTGCCCCGCCTCTCGGCCGGATGGATCGAGGTGGTCGACGTGGAAACGGGACGAACACGTGTGCTGGCCGCCGGCGACCTCGAACAACTCGGGCGGCGGGTCACCGAGTGGCACGACCATGTGGAGCGCGCCGCACGCGACCTGGGGCTCGACGTGGTGCGACTCGGCGACGGACCGGCGTTCCACGACAACCTGGTCGCGTTCCTGCTGGCGCGGAAGCAGGTCAGACGATGAGAGCGGGACGAGGTCTGCTCCTGCTCGCCGCCGTGTGCGGCCTCGCCGCCGCGCCGGCGTGGGCGCAGCCGGCGGACGATTCCACCGCGGTCGACGGGTTTCGGTGCTGGCGCCGCCTGGGCCAGCACGCGGTCCGGGTCGGCGAGCGTTTCACCATGACGGTGACCTGCAGCGCGGTCGAAACAGCACGGGCGCGAGCCGTGCCCGACCCGGTGGCGCTGGAGCCGGCGTCCATTGACGTCGCCCCATTCGAAGTGCTCGACGGAGAGCGGTTCGAAGATACCCGTACCGGTCCCTATCGCTTTTTCCAGTATCACTACACGCTGCGTGTGATCAGCGAAACCAGCTTCGGCGAAGATGTCGAGCTCCCGGCGCTCGAACTGACCTACCGCATCGAACGTCGGATCGGGAACGACCCGGCTCTGGTCGGACGGGAGCTGACCTACATCCTGCCGCCCGAACCGATCCGCATCGTCTCGTTGGTACCCGACGCGGTGGTCGACATCCGAGATCTGCCGCCCGCGACGTTCGGCGAGTCCCAGGCTCGGGTGTTCCGGGCCAACGCGTTCACACTGGGCGCGGCCCTGCTGGGTCTCGTGGCAGTCGGGGCCCTCCTCCTTGGCGTGACCCGAGCGGCTCGTACGCGACGGGGCGACGCGCTCCCGATCGACACGCCGATCTCGCTGCCACGGGTGGTCAACCACGCGTTGGCGGAGCTTGCGGCGGTACAGCGGACGACGGCGGAACACGGCTGGACTGTGGAGAGCAGCGCCCGTGCGCTCGCCGCCCTCCGGGTCGCCGGCTCGGTCGCCCTCACCGGACGTGTCGCGCAGACCCGCGTCGCCCCGGACACCCCGACCCGCGACGGCCAGATCCGTATTCGCACGGGACTCGTGCATCGACAGACCATGGTCGTGTCGTCGGCGCTGACCGCGGCCGCGCTGACCGCCGGGGCCGGCGGCCCCGTCGTGCCGGCGGTAGGTGACGCGCGGCTCTCTACCGACCTGGGTCAGGCGATCTCCACGTTCACGAGTGCGCGATACGGCCGGAGCGACACGCTGGCCACCGCCGATCTGACACGCGCCCTCGACACCGGCATGTCCGGACTCAAACGGCTGCGCTGGCAGGCGGCGGCGCCAGTGCGCGCCGTCGTTCAGCTGCGGACGTTCGCCAGGGAGTGGAACATCTGGAGACGCTAACCGCGATTCTGGCCAAAGCCAGGCAGACGGTGGCTCAGCTCGACGATCTGTCGCTGGCGGCGCTGCCGTTGCCCCGACGCGACGAGGCCGTGCTCGTGGTTGGTGTCATCACGCTGCTGGCGGTCGCGGCGCTCCTGGCGCGCTACGCGCTGGGACGCCGCCCGGGCGGCACCGGCATCGTGCTGCCGGCGCTCCTGTCGGCCGCCATCACGCGGCGGTCGTCCCTGGCGCCTCTCCGCCATGCGCCGTTCCTCCTGTTCCTGGCGGGACTGCCGTTCGTGGCGGTGGCCATCGGCGACCCGCACACGGCACTGATCGAGGAACGCGCGACATTCCCGGGACACCGCATTGCCATCCTGATCGATGCGTCGTTGAGCATGGACAGCTCATTCGCCACCGAGCAGCTGGGATGGGGCAACACCTATCTGGCGAATGTCTCCGCCGCCGACTACTTCGTGAGACGGCGGATGGAGGGGTCGCATCGTGACCTCGTGTCGCTGGTGCAGTTCGGCGGCGAGGCGTATATCGTCACCCCGTTCACCAACGACTACGAGAACATCCTGCTCAGTATCGGGTTGATCGGAACGCCGGAAGAATTCGACCGGTTCCCGGACCACGGCACGCTCATCATGCGAGCGGTCAGTCGGGGCGTCGAGCTGTTTCGCACGTTCGACTTCCTCAGCGCGCAAGGCAACCTGATTGTCATCTTCAGCGACGGACAGGATACCCACGCGGTCTACGAAGGTCAGTCGATCGACGAGATTCTGCAAGAGGCGGCCGACAATAAGATTCCGGTCTACTTCATTCGAACCGCCTACAACCAGGGGCTGGGCGACGTGCTACCGGACATCACCTGGAAGCTTGCGGTCGAGAAGACCGGGGGGCGGTTCTACCCTGCGGCCGACGAGGCAGCCATCTTGCAGGCGGTCCACGAAATAGATGCGCTCTCGGCCGGAGAGATCGAAGTCACCCAGTACGTGGCCCACCAGCCACGCTTCTCGCCGTTCGCCCTGGTCGCGGTCGGGCTGTGGAGCCTGGCGGTCGTGTGCGGACTGGGTGTGAAACAGCTACGGAGATTCCCGTGAGGCATGTCGGATGATCAAGACCGTATTGGGCTATGTCCTCATCGCCGTCATGTTCGCCATGGCCGCCGGCGTGCTGCTCACGACCGGCCGCCTGGAGCAACAGCTCGCGGACGCGGACCAATCGGTGGCGATGTTGACCCTGGGCGACGCGGCGCAACGCTACGACGCGGTGGCCGCAACGCTCGCGCCTTTTGGCCGGGTCCCCTGGTTGCTGCGAGGCACCCGCGAGGCGCTGGCCGCCAGACAGGCAGCCCTCCGGTATTGGCGCGGCGACTACCGCGACCTTGTGGATGCCTACTCTCAGCCGGATAGCCCGAACACCGCCGGCAATGTGGATCTCCAGTTCGTGGTGGCGAACGCGGACTATCGCTCGGTCCAGCAGCCTGGTACGAACCGCGAGCTGGCCCTTGGCACCCTCGACCACGCCATCGGCGTCTACCGCCGGCTGCTCGAAGGGAACGATGCCCATCAGGACGCCGCGTTCAACTATGAGCTCATGGTCCGGCTACGGAACGAGATTGCGGCCGGTGACGACGTACCCGAATTCCGTCGCCCGACGGTGCCTGGCAACCCAGGCGACCAGCCCGAGGAAGAGGAGATGGAGGACGTCCAGATCTACGTCCCCCGCGACAGCATCATCGACCCGGACGAGAGCGAGGATCCGACAATCGGCGAGGGCGCGCCGATCCGCAAACGTGGGTAGCCGGGAAGCGGCCGCGTGGGGTTCGGGGCGCAGCCCCGTCTAAATCGGGCGGCACGGCCGCCCCGGGCGCGCGATAATGCGCGCCCCGCGGTCGCGGCGTGGGGCACGCGGGGTCCCCACGAAGCGGCCGCGTGGGGTTCGGGGCGCAGCCCCGTCTAAATCGGGCGGCACGGCCGCCCCGGGCGCGCGATAATGCGCGCCCCGCGGTCGCGGCGTGGGGCACGCGGGGTCCCCACGAAGCGGCCGCGTGGGGTTCGGGGCGCAGCCCCGTCTAAGTAATGCTTCCTCCACTCAGATTCGAGGAGCCGCTCTATCTCTGGCTGCTGCTGGTGCCGGCCGCGCTGAGCCTGCTCTGGGTCTGGCAACTGGGACGGCGGCGGCGAGACACGCGTCTCGCCCGGCAACGGCGGACGGTACCGGTCCGCGAGCAGTTCGCCTTTGGCGGCGGGCTCTGGTTCTGGCTGTGCCTGGTCCTGGCGATCGGTGCGCTGGTGCTGGCGCTGGCCCGACCCCAGATGCTCGCCTTCGTCACTCAGCATGCGGGCGCCGACTTCATCATTCTGCAGGACGGCTCGACGTCGATGCGCGTCAGCGATACGACGCCCGACCGGTGGCAGCGATCGGTCTCGTGGATCAGGATGTTCGCGGAACTCCTGAGCTGGCAGGACCAGCGCATGGCGTTGGCCCTCTTTGCGCACCGCGCCGCACCTCAGGTTCGACTGACCAAAGACCCGAACGCGCTCTTCTTCTTTCTCGACCACCTCGGCGAGGAGCCGCCCTTCCGCCTCGAAGCGGATACCAGCTGGGACACCAACATCGAGGAGGGCATCTACTGGGGTGTCCGTATGTTCGAGCGCGACGAGGAACTGTACGGGGTGCGTCTGAGCGCCAAGGCGTTCATCGTGATTTCAGACGGCCAGGCCTGGAGCGGTGAGGTAGACGAGGCGTTGAAGTTGGCCAGAACCCACGACATCCGCGTCTATGTCATCGGCGTCGGCAGCACGGCCGGCGGGTTCATTCCCCAGCTGCCGACCAGTATCTACAGCGAACCCGAAGACCCGATCCACTCGGTGCTCGACCGCCGGTCGCTGGGCGCCATCGCCGAGGCGGGCGGTGGCGAGTACTACGAGCTCGGGGTCGACTCGGACCAGGACATCGCGCTCCGGATCATCTCGGATGTGCAACGCCGCGCCCAGGCGACCCAGCGCCAGGAAACCTTCACCGAGCTCTACTGGTTCCTCCTCGCCACGGCCGCCGGCCTCGTCTGTCTGGGCACGCTGTTCGTCAAGGAACGCACCCAACTGTGGTGGCAAGTGGCGACTGGTGGTGGGCTGATCGTGCTGCTCCTGACCTGACCCGTCGCCCACGACGGCTCCGCCCCGCGCGAAACCCGTCAACGCGGAATCAGCCTTGACGCCACCACTCGCAGCCCGTGGTGAAAGTCGCACGTCGCACCGAGACGCTGAAGTGGCACTGCCGC
>CALBET010000341.1 GCA_937888665.1 uncultured Acidobacteriota bacterium | reverse complement strand
GCCACGTTACACAGTCTCGGGCGAATCCGCCTCACCATTCCGCTTCGCGAATGGCTGGACAAGGCGGTGGCTCCGCCACTGGTTCAAAGGCAAGGCATCTCCCCCGCGATTGCTGCGGAGGTAGCCGCGCTACCCGACTCGTTTCATCGCGATCCGGCCGACCGGATTCTGGTGGCGACGGCACGCGTCCTCGGCGCCACGTTGCTCACGCAGGACCGACGCATTCTCGACGCCGGGCTGGCCGCCACCCTGGGCTAGCCCTAACCGGAACGGTCGCAGCGCGAGACACTCCTCGCGTGAGTCGTCGCGCGGATCATGGGCCGTCGCGCGGTTGCTGGACGCGCATCGCAGATGGGCCACCACTCTGGGGATCGCAGGCCCGACGGGCTACGCCAGGGCAAAGTGCCCTATCCGCTCAGTTGGATCCAGGGTCGTAGCGAATCTCGAGGTAGGTGACCGAGCCGTCGATGTCGGAGTACCAGTGCGGGGTGCCGGCGGGGATGATCACGACATCACCGACTGTGACAACACGGCTGTCGCCGTCCTCGATCTTGGCGACTCGTTCACCGTCCGCGCCGGTTGACCGCACGACACGCCCCCCAGTGACAACCGTCCCCTTGCCGTCGGTGATGTGATGCACCTCCCAGCCGGTGGGGTGGATGATGGCGTTTTGCGGGACGGTGCGATGAATGAGATTGACGCGTGTCGTCTCGGTGGTCTCGATCGGAGCGACCGTCATCGGCCCGGCCGGCGCTTCTGCCAGTGCCTTCTTCAAGTCCGCGCCAGTGGCGACGGTTCCCGGCGGAACGACGGACTGCGCCGCCGCGGTTCCGAGCATGAGCATGAGGCTGATCAGTCCCATCGAAGTCCTCCCAATCTGCGGTGTGTTCTCTCGCCGCGCATCTTACCTTGAACCCTCTAACGCGAGCGGCCCCCCGGCCAGGCGACAATTCGACACACCGCGTCAAACACTCGATTCGCCGGTGCCCGACCGCGCGACGGAGGAGCCCCTAGGGCTCCCGCCGCGTCACTTCGCTGTGATAATCTGCGGCCGATCCGCCGCGTGAAGCCGTTGACTGTTCCCCGGGCTTCCATCGGGTCTGTGGGACAACAGATGCCAATCTTCGAGTACGAATGCCGCGACTGCCACAACCAGTTCGAACTCCTCGTGCTGCCGAGAGACACGGCGGCCCCGGCCTGCCCGACATGTCAGAGCACGTCGCTTGAGAAGCAGCTCTCGATCTCGTCAGTCAGCTCCGACGGGACCCGCCAGCGCACGCTGGGCCTGGCGCGCCAAAGCGCCAAGAAGGTCCAACGTGACAAGGCGCACGCCGAGCACGAGGCGTATCACCATCACCACCACTAAGTACTGCGTTTCACTAAGGACACCGATCAGAATACGTGTCCCAAGCACGGCCCCCTGAACCCTGACCCGCGACCCGGGCGCTGCCACGGTCGCCGGTCGCGAAGCCATGCCGACATCACAGTTTCGCCTCGGGTTGACGCTGTCGACCGCCGTCCTGCTCGGCGCATCCGTCGCCCCACAGGACGCTCCGCCCCGGCCGCACGTGGCGCCCAGCGGACGCGTGACGACGAGCGTGACCTTCGATGGTCGGGTGCTACGGGGAGGTGGATGGTTCCCGGGCACGCCGTCCCACTCCGGTCCGTCGCGCATCACCATCGACTACGGTCAACCCCACGCACGAGGCCGCGAGATCTTCGGGAGTCTGGTCCCCTACGGCGAGGTCTGGCGTGTCGGTGCCAACTGGGCCACGCGCCTCACCCTTGATTTGGCTGTGCGCATAGGCGACCTCGATGTACCGCGGGGCGAGTACACCTTGTTTCTGCTTCCCCGAGAGACCGGGGCAGAACTGATCGTCAGTCTCGAGACTCGGCAGTGGGGCACCGACTACGACCCGTCGCGAGACTTCGGACGAGCGTCCATGAATCGCCGGGTGCTCGCAGAGACCCGCCCCAGCATGGCCATCACGCTGGAGCCCAATCTCGGGGGCGAGAACGAGGACGTGCCCGCCGGGACCCTACGCGTGACCTGGGGCACGGTGGAGTACTTCACGGACTGGCGAATCCTCTGGCCGTGACAGGGGGTTCGGGGCAGTAGGTGGCGCACGGCTCTAGCCGTGCAGCAGGCCTGAAGGCCTGCGCCACACCGCCCCCCATCCGCTTCCTGTCCGAGGCTGTACCCGTGGCGCACGGCTTTAGCCGTGCGATCGCAGATCGCCTGAAGGCCTGCGCCACGCTCCGGCGTACTAGACGCCGGAAAGATGCGTCAACTGACCGGTGCTGTCGCCGAGTTGATCGGTCGGCACGCCAATCTTGTCCAGCAGGGTGATCTGGAGGTTGGTCAGCGGCGTGCCCTCCTCCACCCGCACGTGACGACCGCCCTTCAAACGCCCGCCAGCGCCGCCGGCCAGCAGGATGGGCAAGTTGACGTGCAGGTGCTGGTTGCCGTCGCTGATGCCACACCCGTACAACATGAGCATGTGATCGAAGAGCGTGCCGTCTCCATCCGGGGTTGACTGCAGACGGTCGAGGAAATACGCGAACTGCTGGATGTGATGGAGGTTGACCTTCGCCAGTTTCTCCATCTGTACCGGGTTGTTCTGATGGTGCGACAGGCCGTGGTGCGGGTCTGGAATGCCCAGCTCGGGATAGGTCCGCGGGCTGACCTCGCGCGCCATCATGAAGGTGATGATGCGGGTCATGTCGGTCTGCAGGGCCAGCACTTGCAGGTCGAACATCAACCGGGCGTGGTCGGCGAAGGTATCTGGAATGCCGCCGGTCGGTCGGGCCAGTTCCGGTAGCTCGACCGCACTCTGTTTCTCGGCCAACTGAATACGGCGCTCGATGTCGCGGATGGCGTCAAGGTACTGATCGACTTTGTCCTGGTCGCCGGCGCCCAGCGTTCCCCGAAAACTGCCGACTTCCTTGACCAGTGAATCGAGAATGCTGCGGTCCTCCCGAATACGGGCCAACCGGGCGGCCTGGCTGGTGTCGTCAGTGTCGCCGAAGAGGCGCTCGAACACCGCACGCGGCTGGTTTTCCATCGGCAGCGGCGTCGTGGGATTCCGCCACGACAGCGTGTTGGCATACGCGCAACTCCACCCGGCCTCACAGGCTCCGATCAACTCGTTCGGGTCGAGGCTGAGCTCCAGTGAGGTCAACTGCGTCTGCTGACCAAACTTGGCCGCCGCAATCTGGTCGATCGAGGTCCCACCGCGGATATCTGGCCCCTCGGTCTTCTTCGGATGTACGCCGGTCAAGAACGCCGCCGCCGCCCGCACATGGTCACCGGTGCCCTCGCCCGGGAGCGGGAACATCGGTTCGCTCGCCAGGCCAGTGACCACCGTGAGCTGATCCTGAAACGGCTTCAACGGCGCCAAGGTCTGCGGCAGCTCGAAGCCGGCCCCCTCGGCCGCGGGGGTCCACTGGTCCATGATCACGCCGTTGGGAACATACCCCACGTAGAGCCGTGACACCGGCTGCGCGGCGGTGCTCCGCATGGCCGACAGCGCCGGAACCATGCCGTCGAGCAACGGCAAGGCCAACGTCGCACCTACACCGCGCAGGAACGTCCGCCGGGGTAAGGCCAGCTTGGTGATGATCATGACGCGGGACCTCTCCTCATTTGAAACGGCACGCTCCGGGCGATACCCACGATCAGCGCGGACCAGCGATAGTCGTCGTCCGCCGCCTCGCGCACAATCGTCCGCACCGCCGGAGCATCAAAGTACTCTACACCGCGCCCCAGTCCATAGGTCAGCAGTTTCTCGGTCACGGTGGTGACAAAGCTCTCGGGGCGCTTCAAGAGCGCAGCCGTGAGGGAGCCTGGGCCATCGACCGGGGTGCCATCCGCGAGCTCTCCCGCGGCGTCCACCGGGGTACCGGCTTCGCTCGTGGTCCGCCAACGCCCGATGGCGTCGAAGTTCTCCAGCGCGAATCCCAGCGGATCCATGACCCGGTGACAGGCCGCGCACACCGGGTTGGCACGGTGGGCCTCCATCCGCTCCCGCACGGACTGGGGCGCCGCATCACTCTCGTCGTTCTCGGCCAGGGCCGGCACATTCGGGGGCGGAGGTGGAGGCGGGGTGCCGAGGATGTTCTCGAGCAACCACTTCCCACGCACCACCGGCGAGGTGCGGTGCGCGTAGGAGGTCACCGTCAGCAAACTGCCCTTTCCCAGCAGTCCGCGTCGCGGCTCGAGCTCGCCGTCCAGGGTGATGCGACGGAAGTGATTTCCGTAGACGTTAGGGATGCCGTAGTGCTCGGCGAGCCGCTGATTCACGAACGTCTGGTCCGACGTCATCAGCTCGAGGACACTGCGATCCTCGCGCATCTGGCTCTCGAGGAACAGCTCCATCTCCCGCTCCATCGCGCCACGCAAGTTCGCGTCGAAGTCGGCGAAGGCGTACGGGTCCGGCGCCACGAAGGCCATGTTGCGCAGGTACAGCCACTGCCCACCGAAATTATCGACGATGGCCCCGGCGCGGGGATCGGCGAGCATCCGCTCGACCTGCGCCTCGAGCACTCCGGCCTGTCGGAGCTCACCGCGCTCAGCGAGGTCGAGCAACTCGTCGTCAGGGATACTGCTCCAGAGAAAGAAGGAGAGCCGGGCGGCGAGTTCTGACTCGCTGATGGTGTAGGGCGCGTCGGCGGTCACTCCGGCCGGGTCGCGCTCGCGCCGAAACAGGAAATCCGGACTCACCAGCGTGCGCCGGAGCGCCATTTCGATGCCCGCGTCGAAGTCGCCATCCTCTCGCCCGAGGTGAAAGAACTCGAGCAGCATCTCGAGGTCAGCGTCGGTGACGGGCCGGCGAAAAGCTCGCCGCGCCAGACCGGCCAGGATCTCGCGCGCGCAGGCCAGCTCTTCCGATCCGCCCGCGGCCACGCCCTCAGGCGGACGACACACAAAGAGCGCCCGGCGGCTGGGCGTATCGCCCCGCCCGGTCACCGCATACGGTCCCCGGAGCTCGACGCGGCCGAGACCGGGGTCGAGTGTCTGGTCGCCGGCATATTCATAGCTGGTGACCGCGTAGTGCGGTCGCCGCATCCCCTCGAGCACCGCCGCCTGGTCGACGAAACTCACCGCCAGCAGGTGCGGCCCAGCTGGAGCGGTGAACCGCACCTCCTGGCCGTCGTCGGCCGAGTTCCGGTAATCGAGGCGCTGCGGGTTCCCGTCGTCGTCCACCACGGGGCCACCCACGGCGATCGTGTCGACCAGCGCACCGTCCAGCCGAACCTCGATCTCGTGCCGATTGGCCAACCCGCGCAGTCGCCCGTCATAGGTACGCGACAGGTAGATCTTCACGACGTAGTCACCGTCAACCGGAAAGGTATGGCGCACGGCGAGACCACCGCGTGACCCGAACGGGAGGTCGTCGCTGACGCGCTGGTCCTGCTTTAAATACTTGTCGACCGCAAGAATCTCCGTGGCCGGCGCCATCGACGGGTCGCCCACGGCCAACCGGCTGACTTTTCTGGCGGCCGACAGATACCGCTCCGTCAGCATCGGCGACACGGACAGCACGTCCGCGATATTGTCGAACCCGTACCCGGAATCGTCGGCTGGCAGGAGCGACCGCGCATCGATCTCCAGCGCCAACAGGTCCCGGACCGCGTTCGCGTACTCGGCGCGATTCAGCCGATGCACAGCTGGTCGTCGACCGGGGTTGGGCGCCGCGTACGCGACCGCATCGATGGCGGTTTCCAGACGAGCGGCCATGCCTTCATACTCGGCCTCTGATGGTTTTGGCCGTCCGGGCGGCGGCATGGCGCGCGTCCGGAGCTTCCGGATCACCTTCTCCCAGAGCTCGACCTCGGCCGGATTCTGCCCGACGGTTGCGACCTCGACCCCCTGCAACGACAATCCGGCTGCCACGGTGCGGTCGTTGTGACAGCCGAGACAATGACGCTGGATCAGGGCCTGGTCGTCGCCGGCTGACGCGGAACGGGTCTGCGCCACCCCAGTGCCGACCCCAACCGACAGCGTGGTCGCAGCGAGCAAGAGGAGGCACCGGCCGCCCCGCCAAACGGCCACTCGCGCACGCTGACGCCTCGCCCGTCGCCAAATCGCAGGTGTGGGGACCGCGAAACGCATGACTGTCATTGATTGAAGCCGTCTGCCAGTGACCATCGCCCCGGCGGACACGTGAGACTGGCCAGGAGTTGCGTGCTGAAACCGTACCGGTGAATTATCATGAGGGCTACCAAGGAGAGTCAAGGTAGCCGTTGGCCACGAGTAGCCGCGATTGGAGTCGCTGATGGGTCTCGACATGCCGCAGCTCTTGTTCCTCTTTCTGGCCGTCCTGCTGATTCACGGCATCTATGGCCGCCGGAACCCCGAGTAGGAAATTGGTCTATCTCATGGCTCACGCGGTACACACGCACCTGCGACACCCGCTCTCCTTGAACGTGACCCGGAATGACCGGAATGAGCGGATCGCACGTCGGGTGATGCTCCTCGCGCTGGCGCTCGGGATGGTATTGGCGTTCGTCCACCCGGCGCCGGCTCAGAGTTCCCCAGACGGCCTCCAACTGATCGCCGCGGCGAAGAACGCTGACCGTGACGCTGTCGAGCAACTGCTCTCGGCCGGCACCGACGCGAACAGCCAATATGGCGACGGCACGACCGCGCTGCACTGGGCGGTACACCGCGACGCCGCCCCGCTCGTCACCCTTCTGCTCGACGCCGGGGCGGACGTGAACGCGGCAGACGATCACGGCACGACGCCTCTGGCCCTGGCCTGTTTGAACGGCAGCCTCCCCATCGTCCAGACCTTGTTGGCGGCGGGAGCCGATGCCAACCTGGCCCGCACCAACGGCGAAACCCCGCTCATGACCGCCG
>CALBET010000340.1 GCA_937888665.1 uncultured Acidobacteriota bacterium | reverse complement strand
GTGATCAGGACCGGCAGCGCCACCGGGACCAGGTCCACCATCGCGGCTCCGGTTGACCCCGCCGTTACGAACAGCCAATCGGTGCCATGGTCGAACACCTGACCACCCGGTGACGCCGTGCCACGCCGACGGGCGACCACCCCATCGAAGTAATCAGTGGCAATCGCCACTCCCAGCAGCCCGGCCAGCAGGCTGCCGCTCAGACACGCCGGTCGCGCCAACGCCAGCGCCACTGGCCACGCGAGCGCCAATCGGACGGCCGTGAGCAGGTGGGCCACGGTCGGCTAGCCGAACAGCTCGCGTTGCGCCCGTCGCCAGAACGCCAGCCCGAACAGCGCATTGAACAAGATGAAGAAGTTGTGCTGAACGAACCCGAACGCGGCCATCTGTCCCTCGTTCTCCGGAAACAAGATGACCCAGAAGGTGATGGCGGCCGCGCGCATCGGTGTGGGGACGGCGGCCGCAAAGAAGATGACCGGCAGGTAGCCAAGCATCGAGAGGAACGACGCGTCGATGCCAAACAGGCGCAACGCGACGGTGTAGACGACCACCGCGCTGAGGAGCGCCGGCGAACGCAGTAGTAAGAACAAGGCGTAATGCTTGAGCGTGGCCATCTTGAACGCGTGAAGAATCGGCTTGTCCCGAAGTCGGTTGCTCGGCCAGATCGTGCCCCGGAAATACAGGACCCACACGACGAAAACGAGCGACGCGCCGACGGCGATGTACGGAATGAGTCCGAAGACCTCCGGCAGCGACGCCCCGCTGAAGACGAACCCGACCGTCGCCCAGGTCAACAGATAGAACACCTCACAAAACATCATGAACAGCATCACCGAGCCGACCTCCCACCCCGGGACGCCGTCGCGCTTATTGAGGTAGTAGGCCATCGCCCCCTTCCCGATCTGTTCGTTGAAGATGGAGATGATGTAGGCACTGGCGCGGATGGGTAGGATATCGCGGTAGCGGATCGGCTTGATGAACCAGGTGAGCGCACGCGTGACCACCAGCGTGTCGATCAGAAAGTAGAACCCCGAATACGCCATCATCAGTCCGATCCACGGCACCCATTGGACCGTGCTGAAGACCTGGACCATGTAGTCGACCAGCGACAACCCCTCGCGAGCGGCGGCGCCATTCAGCCGGTAGTAGAGATACGCGAAACAGGCGAGACTCAAGGCCAGAAAGCCAAGGCGACCCGCGGGGCTGGACTTCGGGCGAGCGGCCGCCGCGGGTGTATCCGATGAGGGCGACTCGGCCTGGGGCGCGGTCATGATGCGTGGTCTCCCAACTTGGCCAGCGTGTCAGACAACGGGGTGAGCGTGACGCCCAGGTCGCCATCGGCGTTGTGGGCGACCACCTCGTCTGAGGTAATGACATCGATCACGGTGGGCGTCATGCCGCCGGTACGGGTCAGTCCGGCCAGACCGGCGCCCAGCCTGGCCAACCACACTGGCGTCGAGCCAACCGTAATCTCGTGGCCCAGCCGACGTGCGGTCCGTTCGAGCAGCTCGCGATAGCTCAGGGTCGTAGGGCCCACCAGGTCCAGCGTCCTGACGCCGGACACCGGCGGCTGACCGCACCCGACGATGCCGCTGCACAGGTCGTCCACGTCGAGCGGGCGCAGGCGGTGAACTCCGCCCCCCAACACCCTGACTGATACCTGAGACGCGGTGCGGACGAGGGCGCGGCCGCCAGACGTATCCGGGCCCAACAGCAGGGGCGTCCGAATGATGGTGGCGTCGATCCCCGAGTCCGCCACCACCTGCTCTGCCTCGCCCTTGGACCGAAAGTAGCCGTTCGGCGAGTGCGGGTCCGCGCCGAGCGAACTGATGAACACGAAGTGGCGCACGCCGGTCGACTGTGCCGCCGCGACCAGCGCCCGGGTCGTGCCCACGTTGGCGCTCTGATAGTCGGTCGTCTTGCTCTCGAAGAGGATACCGGCGAGATGCACCACGCGGTCGACGTCCCTCAGCGCCGCGATCAGGGTGTCGGGGCGGTCATAGTCGACGAGCACCGGGGTGATCCGCGCGTCGTGCGGGAGGTCGTCGAGCGCCGCCTGGCGTCGCACACCGGCAACGATCCGAGTCTCGCCCGCGCCCTCATCCCCACCCAGGAGGCGCGTCAGCAATCTCTTGCCGACCGCGCTGTTGGCCCCGGTGACCGCGACGCGTGGACCGGGCGCGGCTACCGAGGTGTCCAGAAGAAGACCTCCCACGTGCGGAGCGGCTCGGCCTGCCCCTGAATCACCCCGCCCGAGGGTCCCACGTCCATGCTCATGCCGTGCTTCGCGGCGTACGCCTCGAGCAGCGGAAGGCGGTCATCACCGAGGATCTCGGTGGCCCGCATGCGGTTGTACGGCGTCATGCACACGTACGCGAGCGCGCTGATCGCGATGATGACACCGACCGTCAAGCCGACAATCTGCTTCCCTGTCATGGTGACCTTGCGCTGGAACCCGCCGGAGCGGGAACGAACCGTCGGTGGATTATAGCGGCAGAGCCGGAGGACCGTTGGTTGATGCCGACACGACACCTCGAATGGGAGGGCGTGCGGATCACGTTCCCCCGAGCCTCCGTGATCAGGTATCCTCGACGCGCACCGTTTCATTATTCTGGTCGGAGGATGCACATGACACGTCACGACGCACCCCTTGTCGCGGTCGCCATTGCCATCACTGCGTGGACCGCGCCGATCCACGCGCAGCCGCCTGATGCCGAGGGCGCGAACGCCGTTCTACCCTGGGCGTACGTCCTCAACGACCCGACGTCGGGCGATGCGGAGGCACCTGACCCGGCCGAGGTGGTGACCGTCCCGGGCTCCACCGTGTCGATGCCACGTTCGGCGATCAGCATCGCCGCCGGCCCGCCAGACTGGCACCCGGACGGCCACCCGCCCATGCCTGAACTGGTCGCCAAAGGCGGCGGCGACGGGGTGGCGGCCTGCGGGTACTGCCACCTGCCGAACGGACAAGGCAAGCCGGAGAACGCCAGCGTCGCCGGCCAGCCCTACGCCTACATCGTGCAGCAGATGGCCGACTGGCGAAACGGCCTGCGGAAGACGGGCGAGCCGCGGATGGGCCCACCGGCGTTCATGCAGCGGATCGGCCTGGCTGCCACCGATGCGCAGGCCCGGGTGGCGGCGGAGTATTTCTCGTCAATGGACTTCAAACCGTGGATTCGTGTCGTAGAGACCGACATGGTGCCCAAAACGCGGTCCGCGGGCTGGATCCACGAAGTGATTGAGGGTGGCGGCACAGAGCCGATGGGCGCGCGCGTGATCGAGACGCCGGAGGATCTGCACCTCACCCATCTGCGTGATGACGCGTCAAGCTTCGTCGCCTACGTGCCCACGGGCGCGATCGCGCGAGGAGAGCGGCTCGCAACCGGCAACGGCAAGACCGAGGCGTGCGCGGTCTGTCATGGCCCGGGCCTGCGCGGTCTCGGCCCGGTGCCGGCACTCGCCGGTCGGTCTCCCAGCTACATCGGACGCCAGCTCTACGACCTGCAGACGGGCGCCCGGAATGGTGCGTGGTCCGATCTGATGAACGCGACCGTAGCCGACCTCACCACCGACGACATCGTCGACCTCTCCGCGTACACCGCCAGCCTGGCCCCGTAGTGTGAACCAGGGCGGGACGGATGAGCGCGCCCCGGTGAACTTGAGTTCACCGAACGGCGACCTGTGTCGCAGGCGCCACGGCCGAGTCAGCGGACGGGCTCACATCTGTCTCGCCGGCCACGGTCACCGTCTCGTTCGGGGCCGTCGGGGCCTCCACCAACGGCGGTGGCCCCATCACGACGAATCCCAGGACGACCACCCCGAATGTCACGACCAGCCCGTGCCAGACGACCCCCTCGCCGATGAACAAGATGACCAGCAAGAAGAGCAGGCCGAGCAGAAATCCGACCGCTTCGATCGTGACCTGGCTGGCAAACCGGCGAATGACCTCGGTTTCACCGGGCATGCGCTTGATGGCGAACGCCGTCAGCGGGCCGGTCACGGCGCCAGTGGGCGCGACCAGGCTGGGGGGGCCAACGACCTGGCTGACACCCGCCGCACCGGCGGCCAGCGCCTGACCGACCGCCGAGTCACGCGCTGGGCCGTACGTGAGCAGCACCACCAAGATCGCCGCCGCCGCCAGGGCCCAGCGGCGACGCGCCCGGCCGCGTGTCAGGGGCGCCTCCTGCGTGACTGGAGCGTCTGGCACGCGTTCCGCATCGAAACGCGCCCGCCAGAGGTTGTAGTAATCGCTCCCGCCGGTAGACCCATCTTCATGGAAATGATGCGGCTTGAGCGGGTACGTTCGCGGAGCCGCGTGACCGGGTAAGGCTCGCACCGGGAGAGATGCGGAAGGCGCCGTGGCCTGCGGCGGCTGGCGCTCGGTGGCGGCACGCCGCTCGCGCGGCGCCGCGTGCTGACGCTGCTCCACCAGCCGGGCGACCTCGGCGTGAGCACGGTTCGCCTCGGCCTGCACCTGCTCCAGCCGTGCCGAAAGGGTCTCCTGCGTCTCCGCCTTGACGCGCAGCACCTCGGCCCGGCTCCGTTCCTCCGCCGCCGCGAGTTCGGCCTCCAGCATCTGCGCCGCCTCAGCGCGCACGCGCTCGAGCTCGGCCGCCAACAGCTGCGCGGATTGGACCTCGGTTGGCGACGGTGGGTCCGGCGTCGCCGCGTCCGGTCCCTTCACCGCCTCGGACTCAAAGCGGGCGATGTCGGCACGGTGGCGCTCGTCGGCCGCGGCGAGTGTCTCGTCGGCCAGCGCCTGCGCCACCCGCGTGGCGGCGTCGCTTCTCGCCGCCGCCTCCGCATTGAGTGTCGCGACCTCGGCGGCATGACGCTCCTGGGCCGCGGCAAGTGCGTCAGCAAGCGTCCGCTCCGCGTCTTGGCGCACCCGCTCACGTTCTGCGGCAATCGCCTGGCTGGCCGTCGCTTCAGCCGTGGCCCGAGCCTCTCGGGACGCCACGTCGCTCGTCTCCGCTGCCTCGGCTTCGAAACGGACGATCTCCTTGCGGTGGCGCGCTTCGGCCGCGGCCAGCTGAGCGGCCACGGTTCGCTCCGCGTCGGACCGCAGTTGCTCGATCTCCCCGGCAAGCGTCTCGTTCGCCAGCGCTTCCGCCCTCGCCTGCGCGTCGCGAGCCGCCGCCGCCGATCGTTCCGCCGCCTCCGCCTCGAGCCGGACGATGTCGGCGCGGCGGTGTTCCTCCGCCGCGGCCAGCCGCGCCGCCAGCGCCTGCTCCGCTTCCGCGCGCACCCGGTCCACTTCGGCCGCCAACGCCCGGGCTGACTGCGCTTCGGCTGCCGCCAGCGCCTCTCGCGCCGCCGTCTCGACCCTCTCCGCGGCCTCCGCCTCAAGCCGGACGATATCGGCGCGGTGGCGTTCCTCCGCGGCGGCGAGCTGGGATGCCAGCGCCTGCTCCGCCTCCGCGCGCAACCGCTCGACCTCCTCCGCACGTGAGCGGGCCTGCTCCAGCGCGTCCGCCCTCGCCTGGGCGTCCCGAGCCTCGGCCACTAACCTTTCAGCCGCCTCGGTCTCAAGCCGGACGATGTCGGCGCGGCGACGTTCCTCGGCGGCGACAAGCTGCGCGGCCACTGCCTCCTCCGCTTCGGCGCGCACACGGTCGACTTCCGCCGCCAACGCCTGGGCTGATTGCGCCTCGGCTGCCGCGATCGCCTCCCGGGCCGCCGCATCGGCCCTCTCCGCGGCCTCTGCCTCACGCCGTACGATATCGGCGCGGTGGCGTTCCTCCACCGCGTTGAGTTCGGTCGACAGCGCCTGCTCCGCCTCCCTGCGCAGCCGTTCGACCTCCGCCCCCAACCCGCGAACCGTGGTCTCCGCGTCCCGAGCCGCCGACTCGGTCTTCTTGTCGGTCTCCGCCTCAAGTCGAGCGACCTCCGCGCGGTGGCGGTCCTCGGCCAGGCCTAGCTCCAGCGCGAGTGTCCGGGCCGCGTCCGCGCGCGCGCGCTCGAGCTCCGCGGCGAACACGTCGCTCGGCGGCAGCTGAAAGAACACCGGCTCGGCGCTACTCGGCTTGAGCTCCTCCGCAGTGACCCCGACGGTGCGCTCGTAGTCAGCCTGCTTCGCCTGGGCGTGGGCCCGGTCCACCTCGGCCGCCCATGCGGCCTCCGCCGCGCGTCGCTCGAAAGACGCGGCCTTCTCTTGCTCGATCTCCGCTTTGATCTCGCACGCGCGGGACAGGTACGCCGCCACTTCGCTGACGAACTGTGTCGGGTCGCACCCGGCAGGCGCGTCCTCGTTGGCCCGCTTCTTCTTCCGGCCGAAGACCGACCGTACGGTCTGGCTCTGACGCGGCGCCCGACCGAGTTGCGGAATCGTGAGGGTCTGGAGATGGCCGGCGTCTGGCAGCGTCCTGAAGTGCGCGATGAGCGAGTCCTCATCGCGTGGCGACATGAGCGCGTGAACCAGCACGAGGTCTGGCACACGCTCGTCGACACTCGCCACCGCGGCGTCCCTCGAGGCGACCACTAGGACATCGGTGTTCGCCCGCGTCGTCAGGAGATCACGAAGGGTATCGGCCCGACCAGAGTCGGGTTCGATCACAAGGACACAGGACATGTGATTCTCGGCAGCCACAAGACATGTTGCAAGGTGTGTACCGAGACTCCCACGACGGCGTTCCTTGCTTGAAAGCACAAGAACCGCTCGGGTCTCGCGCCGACCGGCCAGGCAGGCGCCGCTCCTCTCCTCACCGACAGGCTCACCGACGGACGACAATCTCGTTCGCACACTTACGGAAGCACGACGTCAGTCGACGACCGCAGACCGGCCACATCTGGACCTCGCGTGACGTCGGCGGCATGACAGGCTCGGTGGGTGCGTCGACAAAATTGACAACCACTTTGAGACACCGCCCATGAGCGCTCCGCCACGAAGCGCCTACGCCGTCGTCGACTAACACCGTCTATTCACAGCGTCTTACGCTATCCCACGACCAGTTGCCCGATGACATGGCATGGCAATTGCTCAAGTGTCCTACCACGGGCCACCCAGCACCGAAAGTGTCATTGGCGCCTCCCCAGCGACCATAACCAACCGTTTCCGTAAAGGGAGGAACACCATGACTCGTCTCACTCACATTGCCCGCTCACTCTGGCGCCAGGACGAAGGCCAGGACCTGCTCGAGTACGCACTCCTCATCACGCTCATCGCCATCGTCGCGATCGGCGGCGTCACGCTTGCGGGCACGAACGTCGCCGCCGTTTTCAACAACATCGCAGCGGCGATCTAGACCACGGAGCGTCGCGCGGGGCGCAGCCCGAGGAGCGTGGGAGTGTGCATATGGGTGGCGAACGGATAGCGGAGCAGGTCTCTAAATCGCTGAGGCGACTTCGGGATTCTGACCACGGCCAGGACTTGCTGGAGTACGCCTTCCTGGCCTCGCTCATCAGTCTCTTCGCCGTGGGCGCTGTCACACTCCTCGGGCAGCTCATCGACCAAGTGTTCTGGCAGAACGTTGCCGCTAGCCTCTAGCACCGTCGTCCTCGCGATTCTGGTTGCGGGGACGGGAACCGGAGCGGCCATCGACCTGGTCACTCGACGGATTCCCAACGGCGTGGTGGTGACGACCGCTCTCGCCGGCCTCGCTGCCGCCGGTGTCGGAGCTAGCGATATCTCGGTCGGCGCGTCGCTCTTCGGACTCGGCGTGGGCATCGCGCTGATGCTGCCCGGCCATCTGTTCGGCGGAACCGGAGCTGGCGACGTCAAGCTCTTTGGTGCGGTTGGCGCGGTTGTCGGTGTGGAGCGAATTCTATGGGCATTTTGCTATACCGCGCTAGCTGGTGGAGTCATCGCCATCATATGGGCGCTCTGTCACGGCCGTCTGGCCCTGACCCTTCGCCGGGCGGGGGCTTCGCTTCATCGGCCCGGTCAGACCAGAGCGGCGATCGTGTCCGCTGGTGCAGGAAACACGTTTCCGTACGGACCAGCGATCGCGATTGGGAGCGTGCTTGCGACGCTATTGAGGGGGTGACAGATGCGACGGTGGCGTAGCGAACGAGGGACGGCGCTGGTGGAAGCCGCGATGGTGCTGCCCATCCTGCTGTTGATCTCAGTCGGCATTTTTGAATTCGGGCGGGCCTATCAGACCTGGCAAGTGTTGACCAATGCAGCCAGGGAAGGCGCTCGAACGTCGGTGCTCCCCAACGGGGCGGCTGCGTCGGTAGACGCCCGCGTGCGTCAGTACATGCAGGACGGACAGTTACCTCAATTCGCAGCGGCCGGCGTGACGGTCGATCGCGCTGCCACGATCACCGTGAATGGCGCGGCGCAGTCCGCCTCGCAGATCACCATCGACTACCCGTTTACCTTCATTGTGCTGCAACCGGTGGCACAGCTCGTCGCTCCGGCCACGACAACCGGAAGCCCGCTGACTATGCGCGCGAGCGCTCTGATGAGAAACGAGGCGCAATAGTGGCACGCCCCTACGAGGGACCGTCGCGCGGCCGTCGTTTACGAAAAATGAGGAGAAGAGCGGCATGAATCGCACACAGATGCTCAAGGTGCTGCTGGTGGCGCTAGTAGTGGGCGGCGGGCTGGCCTACGCCACCTACAACTACCTGGATAACGTGCCCGTACGCACGGTGGAGGTCCCAACACGGCCAGTGGTGGTCTCGCAGGCCGACTTGCAACTGGGGGCAGAGCTGAAGCCCTCGGACCTCCGTGTCGTCGATTGGCCGGTCAGCTCAGTTCCCGACGGCGCGTTCGACAACACGTCGGAACTCACGGGAAGAGGACTGGTCCGGTCGGTCGCGATGCACGAACCGTTCTTACCATCAAAGCTGGCCGCGGTGGGCGCGGGAGCGGGACTGCCACCAAGTATTCCACCGGGGATGCGGGCCGTATCAGTGCGGGTGAACGAGGTGATCGGCGTAGCTGGGTATGTGCTGCCCGGCACCCACGTGGACGTCCTCGCCACGGCGAGCCCAACCAGTCAGTTCCCGGACACCACGACGAAGCTCGTCCTGGCGGATGTCGAGGTGCTGGCGGCCGGAACCAGGCTCGACCGGGACATGGAGAACGACGAACCGATTCAGGTGACGGTGGTCACGGTGCTCGTCACCCCCGAACAGTCCGAGTGGCTCGCGTTGGCAAGTACGGAGGGCAAGATACAGCTCGCGCTGCGAAACCCGCATGACCATGGTCGACCTCAAACGCCCGGCATCGGTCCCGCGCGGCTGCTCGCCAGTGGCACGCCGAAGCCGAAACCGGTCCAGGTTGTGGCCCGCGCGGCGCCGCCGCCTCCCCCTCCTGCACCGCCGCTGCTGCCGCC
>CALBET010000339.1 GCA_937888665.1 uncultured Acidobacteriota bacterium | reverse complement strand
GTGGCGCACGGCTTTAGCCGTGCGATCGCAGGCCTGAAGGCCTGCGCCACACCGCGCCCCGAACCCCTCGCGGCCGCTCCGCGGGGACCCCGAGTGCCCACTCCGCGGCCGCGCGGCGCGCATTGTCGCGCGCACTGCCACGCGAACTCCAGGTCGCGCGTGACCAGCCGCACGCCTCGCCAGGAAGCCCCCTTGCGGTGTGGCGCAGGCCTTCAGGCCTGCGACCGCACGTTCACCGAGGGGCAGCCAGCTAGACGCCGCAGATGGTGGTGGATGGTGGGGTCGCGTTCGTCGAGAGCCTGCCAGGCTGTCGCTTCGGCGGGCCCCAACCTGGCGTGCGGGCCCGGGTCACCATGCCGGCGACCAGCAGGCCGCCGTCGACGTGTTTCTCGACCGTCTCGGCGTTCGGTGGCGCGGCACGCTCCACAAGGACCTCCTCGTCTGGGAATTCTCCGATATCGAGATCGTGCACTGTCGGGCCACGACCGAGACGCGCACGGTCCAGTTCGTGGAGTTCGAGGCCCCCGGCTAGTTCCGTCATTCGGCGAAGGCTCGACAGGCCATCTCGCACGGCGTCGGGGCGTGAGGCCTTACGAGTCGTCGGCGCCGGAGTAGGTCTGGCTTGAGGAAACTGTCGATGACGACATGCGGAAACGGATCGGCGGACCGATCGTGGCGGCCGTCGCCGGTGAGCACGGCTTTCAGGGCGCGCGCATCGATGCCACGACTCACGAGCGCTTTCTGCTCCGCCGCCCGCGCCTTCCGTTCGACCGTGAGTGCTTTCTGTGCGGCTAGCTCCCCACGAAGGCTTCGGACCTGCGACTTGGCAACCGCACGTTGATCCTCAAGCGCCCGAATCCGGCTGACACCCGGAATCCACGCCGGTAGACTCATGAAATCACCTTCCGCTTCCTTGCTGCGGGTGCAGGCCGCCAGGCATCTGACCGAGACCGGCCACCATGCTCGTCAGGGAACTGCTTGAGGGAGACGAGGGATCTCCATTATTGCACCGCCTCCAACATCGCCGACGCCGCGGAGCCATCGGACGCGCAAACATCAGTCCGCCAATTCAGGTGCACGATGGTGATGGCGTTCCAGTCGTTTATCGGGCGGGCGGCATTCAGCGGCGATACGCTCTCGGACATCACCGCAGTGCTGAGCGATGAACCCGACTGGGAGGTTCTGCCGGAAGCAACGCCCAGGTCGGAAAGGCGGCTCCTTCGACGCTGCCTGACCAGGGACCGGAGACAGCGGCTGCGCGATGTAACCGCCCGCCTGGCTGGGTGGTGCGTAGACGGGGCTGCGCCCCGAAGCCCCGCCGCCGCGGAGTGGCGCGCGCCCTGGCCTTTGTCGGTCGCCGCCCGCCTGGCTGCTCCCTCCTTGCGCCTTGCCAGCCGAACGCCTCGCTGGGAAACCCCCATGCGGTGTGGCGCAGGCCTTCAGGCCTGCGATCGCACGGCTAAAGCCGTGCGCCACCATGCGATCCAGCGCGTTGCCGCAATGGCACAGCTCCCACGTTTTCTCAGGAGCAATCCGTTCGTGGTCGTGCTCCGCCAATCTGCTAGCATGCCGTGGAGTCTGAATCATGTCCCACGCCTCACCCACACGAGCTCTGGCACGCTGGTCGCTCCGCCTGCCGATATGGTCGCCGGCCGCGGCGGGCCTGGTAGCCGCGCTCGCGGCGGCCGGACCGGTCGCCGCCCAGACCGGCGGCAGCTTTACCCAGGCGCAGGCGGCGGCAGGACGTGCGGTGTTCGAGCAGTCCTGCGCCAGGTGCCACATGACCGACCTGAGCGGCGCCTTCGAGGCGCCAGAACTGGCCGGTCCGAATTTCACGCGCGCGTGGGGCACGAGACCGGTCGGCGAGTTGATCAACCTGATCCGAGTCTCGATGCCGCCCGGGCAGGGCGGCGCCCTCCCGGACGACGCCTATACCAACGTGGCGGCCTACATCCTGCAGGCCAATGGGTCAGTCCTCAACGCCGCGGGTGCCGGCAACATCGTCGCGCAGGCCGCTCCGCCAGCCGATCGGCCGGTGAGCGGAGTCTCCGCTGCCACCACTACTTTCGCCGACGTCGAGCAGTTCGTGCCGGTAAGCGAAGCGACGCTGCTGGACCCGGACCCGGGCGACTGGCTCATGTATCGCCGCACCTATGACGGCTGGGGTTATAGCCCACTCGACCAGATCAGTCGCGACAACGTGCATCAGCTCTCGCTGGCCTGGGTCTGGTCCATGCCGGACGGCACCAACCAGCCAACCCCGCTGGTGCACGACGGCGTGCTCTACCTGGCCAGCCCCGGCAATGTGATTCAGGCGCTGGAGGCCGACACGGGGACGCTGCTGTGGGAATACCGGCGCCCGTTGCCAGAAAGTCTGCGGACCGGGTTCGTCCGCAATCTGGCGATCTTCGAAGAAAAGCTGTTTCTGGCGTCGAGAGACGCCTCCCTCGTGGCCCTCGACGCACGGACCGGATCGGTCGTCTGGGACACCGAAATCGCCGACTACCGTCTGGGCTACACGAATTCGGCCGGACCGCTTGTGGTGGAGGGCATCGTCATCAACGCGATCAACGGATGCACCCGGTTCCTGCCGGACAGCTGCTTCATCACCGGCCACGACGCGCGGACAGGCGAGGAGTTGTGGCGAACCTTGACCATCGCCGAGCCGGGCACCCCGGGCGGCGACACCTGGGGTGATCTGTCGCTCACCTTGCGGGGAGGCGGCGACTCCTGGATCACGGGCAGCTACGATCCGGCGCTGGGTCTCGTCTACTGGCCCGTCGCCCAGGCGAAACCGTGGGTACCGGCGAGTCGTGGGCTCACCGTCCACGACGCCGCGCTGTACACGAATGCCACGCTGGCGCTGGACCCCACCGACGGGTCCATCACGTGGTACTTCCAGCACGTCCCTGGCGAGGCCCTCGATCTGGATGAAGCGTTCGAGAAGGTGCTGATCGACGACCGCGACGGCCGGCAGGCGTTGTTCACGATCGGCAAGAGCGGCGTGCTCTGGAAACTGGACCGGCGGACCGGCGCGTTTCTCGGGCATACCGAGACCGTGTATCAGAACGTGTTCGACCGAATCGATCCGGACACCGGCGCGATCACGTACCGGCAGGACATTGCCGAGGCTGGCATCGGCGACTGGGTGTCGGTGTGCCCGAGCACGGCGGGCGGTCACAACTGGCAGGCGATGGCCTACAGCCCGGAGACGCGCCTGCTGGTGATCCCGCTGAGCCAGAGCTGTGACGAGATGGCCGGGCGGGAGGTGTCGTTGGTGGAGGGGTCCGGTGGCACCCAGGCTGACCGCAAGTGGTTTGAAATGCCCGGTACTGACGGCAACCTGGGTAAGCTGGCCGCATACGACGTCGACACCCTCGAAGAGCGCTGGAGCATCGAGCAGCGGGCCGCGCTGCTGACCGCCTCGCTGACCACCGCCGGTGGATTGGTATTTAGCGGCGATGTGGATCGGTACTTTCGGGCGCTCGATGTCGAGACCGGGGCGCTCCTTTGGGAGACCCGGCTCGGCACCTCCGCGCAGGGGTTCCCGGTCGCCTTCCAGGCGGGCGGTGAGCAGTTCATCGCCGTCACGGCGGGCGTCGGTGGGGGCAGCCCGCGCCGGATCCCGGCCCTGCTCAGCCCAGAGATTCACCATCCGCCGAACGGCAACGCGCTGTATGTGTTCAAGCTGGCATCCCGCCCCGCCACCGCGGTTCGATAGAAGGAGAGTTCGATGCGAACCGGTCGATGGTGGTGTCTTGGACTCAGCGGGTGTCTCGTAGTGGCGGGCGCCGCCGGCCCGGCTCGCGCGCAGCCACCGGTAGTCGGCGAGTGGCATCACTACGGTGCCGACGGAGCCAATACCAAGTACTCGCCGCTCGATCAGATCACGGTCGAGAACTTCACGGACCTGGAGATCGCGTGGCGCTGGACCTCGATCTCGCATGACGTGGCCACCGAGCGCGACGCCATCGATCCCGGGCTGTTCAAGGCCACGCCGCTCATGATCGGCGGTTTGGTGTATGTCAGCACGCCGCTGGGGCAGGTGGCGGCGCTCGACGCCGGCACGGGCCAGGCGGTGTGGACCTACGACCCGCACAGTTACGACCGGATCGAGCGGCCGGCCAACATCGGCTGGCAGCACCGTGGCGTGTCGTACTGGAAGGACTCCCAGAGCGATGACGCGCGCATCGTCATCGCGACGCACGACCTGCGGCTGATTGCCCTCAATGCCCGGACTGGCCGGTTGTATCCAGACTTCGGAGAGAACGGGATGGTCGACCTCAGCCAGAGCCTTGGGCGGGAGATCGACACCTCGCGCATCACCCACTCTACGCCGGTCGCCGTGGTGCGCGACACCCTCGTGGTCGGGAGCACGCTGGAGGATCAGACCACCACCCGAGAGGCGCCGCCGGGACACGTCCGCGGCTTTGACGCGCGCACCGGCGCGATGAAGTGGATTTTCCACACGATTCCCCAGGGCGA
>CALBET010000338.1 GCA_937888665.1 uncultured Acidobacteriota bacterium | reverse complement strand
CCCGTCAGCGCATTGAGACCCACGCGCGCAGTTGCGCGCAGTGCGCCGACGAGATCGGTGGCCTGCGGGAGGTGCGTGACACGCTTGAGAGTTGGAGCCCGCCCCCAGCCGCGCTCGGGTTTCGGGTGGTGTCCGCGACGGACGAACACGCGCCCAAGCTGGCACCATCACTCGTGCCGGTGTCCGGGTGGGGCCGACTGCGACGGTCGCCCGCATGGGGCCTGGCGGCGGCCGCCGTCCTGGTGCTGGCCACGGCGGCCGTCATTGCGAAACCGGAGGTGCGGATCAATCAAGGCGGGATGGTCGTCCGTATCGGATGGACCGGCGAGATGACCTCTCCGGCGCAAATCGAGGCCGGTTCGCCGTTGGGGCAGCGGCTGGAGGCGTCCCGTGACGAGACGCCTCCTGACGCTCAGTCGGTGCGTGGCACCCCGGTCGGTACCGGCGGCGGGGCCCCGGGGAGACAACCCCGACTCGGTGAGTCCGCGCTGGGGGCCGGGGCAGCGGGCGCAACATCGCCTGTCGCAACACCCGGGACCACGCCGGGCAACACAAATGACGCGTGGATGCAGGGGGTGCGTCAGATGATGCTGGAGAGCGAGCAGCGCCAGGAGCGGGCGCTTGTGACCGGATTACAGCAGCTCGAGCAGCAGCAGGCCAACCGCCGCCGGGCCGACTTGGTGGACATGGAGCGCATGTTCGCCCAGATGGGGAACGCCGACAGCGAGCTGGTTCGGCAACGGTTGCTGGAATACATGCGTCAGCTCTCATCACGCTAAGGACCCGATCAGGGTCCAAACGTGGGAAGACGGATCGCCGTCAGGTTGAAGTTCTCCACTTGGGGACTTTTTTGCAGCTCTGCCCCTGGGTTATTATTTGCCAATGATCCCCAGCCTTCGTCTCGTCGCGCTGTGCGGCGTGCTGGCCGCGGGGGGCTGCGCGTCCCCCCTGGATGTGCCCGCCTCACTCGAGGTCACCCAGCTCTCGAGCGGCTGGTTCGACGCCGGCCTCGATTCCCTCGGGCGCAACAAGATCGTGCCATCCGTGTCGTTTCGCCTCGAAAACGAGACGGCTCAAGAGCTCGGATATTTGCAAATCAACGCGGTGTTTCGCCGCGAGGGTGAAACCGAAGGGTGGGGCACCACGTTCGTCAGGGTGGCCGGCACCGAGGGGATCCCCCCGGGGGAGGCCACGGCGGTGCTGCGGCTCGACTCGAGTCGTGGATATACCGGCGACCAGTCCCAGTCGGAGATGCTCGGGCATAGCGATTTCGTCGATGTCCAGATGGATCTGTACATCAAATACCGTGCTCAGCAGTGGGCGCTGATCGACACCGTGGATGTCGATCGCCAGCTTCTGGTCCAGTAGCGCCGAGACAGTCCAGCTGGCGTGGCTCCTTCCACCGCCTCGTCTCCGGCGACATCCGCGGTTCGACTTGAGCGTCGTCTCGGACCACTCGATGGCGCCGCCATCGTGGTATCGAATGTCATCGGCGGTGGCATTTTTCTGGTGCCGGCGTTCGTCGCGCAGTCGGTGACCCACCCCTGGGCGATGCTCGCGGTCTGGGCGTCTGGGGGCGCGCTCGCCTTCGCCGGGGCGATGGCCTATGCGGAACTCGCCGCTCTGCGACCACGGGCCGGCGGCGAGTACGTGTATCTACGCGAGGCGTTCGGGCCGTTGGCCGGCTTCCTGACCGGCTGGACCTCGTTCATCGCCGGATTCAGCGGCGCGATCGCCGCCAGTGCCGTCGGGTTGGCCAGCTACCTCAGCCGGTTTGTTCCCGCGGCCGGTGACACGACGCCGTTCCTCACCCTGCCACTGGGCCCGCTCCAGCTCATGGTGTCTCCGCAGGCGGTCGTGGCGATCGCCGTGATCGCCATGCTCTCGGCGGTTCACATGTTCGGGCTCGGACCGGGGCGCATCGTGCAGAATCTGCTGGCGGGCGCCAAGGTGGCGGTGCTCGTGGCGTTCGTCGCAGCCGGTTTCACCGTCGGTACAGGCGATGTGTCGCACTTTGGGGTTGGCGGTTCGGTCTCGCCCGCGCTCTGGGTGCTCGCGCTCATCCCGGTCATGTTCAGCTATTCCGGATGGAACGCGGCGGCGTATGTGGCCGAAGAGATGCGAGACCCGGGTCGGAACGTGCCGCTCGCGCTCGGTTTCGGCACCGTTACGGTGGTGGTGATTTACCTTCTGCTGAACGCGCTCTACGTGTATGCGCTTCCGGTGGCGGAGTTTGCGACGGTCGACGTGCGGGTCGTCGATGCGGCGGCCGATCGGTTGTTCGGGCCGATCATTGCCGGACCGTTCGCCGCCGCCTCGGTGGTGATGATCGCGGCCAGTATCAGCGCGATGGTGCTGGCGGGCCCTCGGGTCTATTACGCGATGGCTCGGGATGGCCAGTTCCCCGCGTTCGCGGCGCGGGTCGACCCGAGATACCACACTCCGTCACGGGCGATCATGGCCCAGGGTCTGTGGGCGAGTCTGCTCGTGCTCTCCGGGCGCTTCGAGCAGCTCGTCGAGTACACCGGTTTTGCGATCGTGCTGTTTGCCGGAATCGCGGTCGCGTCTCTGTTCGTGCTGCGCCGCCGGCATCCCGATGAGCCACGACCGTTCCGCGCCTGGGGGTATCCGTTCGCACCGTTCATCTTTGCGGCGGCCAGCGCCCTCATCGTGCTGAACGCCCTCTGGCGCAGCCCGGCGACCTCGGGCGCGGGTGTCCTGGTGATCCTCGGGGGGCTGCCGGTGTACATGCTCATGCGACGATCGCGAGGCACGGTCGCGCGGTGACGGCGTTTCCATGCGACCAGGCACTCGCGGCCACCGAGCAGCCCGTGGTGCTCGCTCGGCGGTAGACCGTCTCGCGGGGCCTGGCCGCGAGAGGTCGTCGTGGTAGGCTCCGAGGATGATCAGAAGCACGACCGTCTTGTCTGTGCGTCACAACGGGGTGGCGGTGATGGCCGGCGACGGACAGGTCACCTTCGGCGACACGGTGGTGAAGGCGGGGGCCAAGAAGATCCGGCGCCTGTACAACGACAAGGTCCTGGCCGGCTTCGCCGGATCCGCAGCCGACTCGTTCGCGTTGTGCTCACGGTTCGAGTCGAAGCTCGAGCAATATCGAGGCAACCTCGAGCGCTCGGCCGTCGAGTTGGCGAAGGACTGGCGGACCGACCGGCTGCTGCGCCGGCTCGAAGCGATGCTGCTGGTCATGGACGCGGACTCGACGTTTCTCTTGTCCGGGACGGGCGACTTGATCGAGCCGGACGACGGTATCGCGGCTATCGGCTCCGGTGGCGCCTATGCGTTGTCGGCCGCCAAGGCACTGGCCCGGCACACCGAACTCGATGCCAGAGAGGTTGCCGAGCACGCCATGGAGATCGCGGCGTCCATTTGCATTTACACGAACGCCAGTGTCACGATCGAATCGTTGTAGCAGGCGGTTCGACGTGGTCCGTTCAGCGGCCTGCCTCCCCCACTGAGTCCGCGTTCAGCACCCACGATGCCCATCTATCTTCCGGAGTCGAGTGACGCGCTCCGGTCACCCCTCGAAGCCGGTGGGGCCGAGCCCTCCATCGAAGGCCTGACGCCACGAGAGATCGTGGCCGAACTTGACAAGTACGTCATTTCGCAAGCGAAGGCCAAGCGCGCCGTGGCCATCGCGTTGCGAAACCGGATGCGCCGCCAGCAACTCTCGCCGGAATTGGCCGAGGAGGTGGCGCCGAAGAACATCCTCATGATCGGCCCGACCGGGGTCGGCAAGACGGAGATCGCGCGCCGGCTCGCCCGTTTGGCGCAGTCGCCGTTCATCAAGGTGGAAGCGTCGAAGTTCACCGAGGTTGGCTACGTCGGGCGCGACGTCGAGTCGATGGTGCGTGACCTCGTCGAACTCGCGGTCGAGATGCTCCGCGAAGAACGGCTCGTCGCGGTTCGCCTGAAGGCCCGCGAGAACGCGGAAGCGCGGCTGCTCGACCTCTTGCTGCCACCGTTGCCCCCCTCCGTGAAGGACAACGATCCGGGACCGGCTACCGACCACCATCAGCGCACCCGCGCTCGATTGCGGACGCAACTGGGCGAGGGGCGACTGGACGATCGGGAAGTCGATGTCGACGTGCCCCAGAAGGGCTTCCCCTCGTTCGAGGTGATCTCCGGCAACTCGGTGGAGGAGATCGACATCAACGTCAAGGACATGCTGCCGGGGCTCTTTCAGGGACGATCACGCAAACGCCGGGTCAAGGTGCCGGAGGCGCTCGAACACCTGGTGCTGGAAGAAGAACAGAAACTCGTGGATACCGACAGTGTCCGGAAGGATGCGGTGGAACGGGTGGAACAGGCCGGCATCATTTTCATCGACGAGATCGACAAGGTGACTGGTCGGGAGGGCGGCCAGGGTCCGGACGTGAGCCGCGAGGGGGTGCAGCGCGACATTCTCCCGATCGTCGAAGGTACCACTGTCAATACGAAGCACGGTATGGTGCGCACCGACCACATATTGTTCATCGCGGCCGGCGCCTTTCACGTCGCGAAACCGTCCGATCTCATACCGGAGCTGCAAGGACGTTTTCCGATCCGGGTAGAGCTGGACGCGCTGGAGACGGGGGACTTCGTCCGGATTTTGACCGAGCCACGCAGCTCGCTCGTGAAGCAGTACACGGCGCTGCTCGCGACCGAGGGCGTCACGCTGACGTTCGAGCCTGACGCAGTGAATCGGTTGGCCGAGTTCGCCACCCTGGTCAACGAGCGTTCCGAGAACATTGGCGCCCGTCGTCTCCACACCATCATGGAAAAGTTGCTGGACGAGGTCTCGTTCAACGCGCCGGATCTGGAGGAGAAGACGATCGTGATCGATGCGGCGTATGTCGACGCCATGCTGGCCGACATCGTCAGCAACGAAGATCTCTCCCGCTACATCTTGTGATTCTGTCAGCCGCTCGTCGTGGAAGTCCCGTGTCGCATCGAAACCGGGTGCAGCGGCATTTTTGCCACGGGCGGCTCCGCCGCGCTACGGTCCTGCTCGTCAGTCTAGCCATTCTGGCGCAGCTCGCCTGCGGGAAGAAGGGCCCACCCCTGGCACCGTTTGTTCGCGTGCCGTCCCCGATGGCCGATCTGACTATCCAGCGGGTAGGTGACGAAGTGTTGGTCCGGTTCACGCTGCCCACCCAGAATCGGGACGGGACCCAGCCGGCGGATCTGGAACGGGTCGATATCTACGCGATCACCGTCCAGCCGTACCTTCCGGCCGACCGTAAGCTGGAGCTTGAGGAGTTTCAGGAGGACGCGA
>CALBET010000337.1 GCA_937888665.1 uncultured Acidobacteriota bacterium | reverse complement strand
CGTCGATGCTGCTCATCGTGACCAACGTCGTGCTCGTCCGGTTGATCTTCGTCATCTTCCCGGAGAACGGTCAGTGACCTACGACGGTCCCGTCATCCGCCTGGAGCACGTCTCGAAGGCGTTTGGTGCCCTCCGTGTCCTCGACGACGTGTCGATCGCGATCCCGCGAGGCGAGGCGACCGTGGTGCTCGGTCGGAGCGGCACCGGCAAGAGCGTGATGCTCAAGCATGTGGTCGGGCTGCTCCAACCTGACGCTGGACGTGTGTTCGTCGAGGGAGAGGAGATCACCGCGCTCACCGGGTCAGCCCTGGCTGACGTGCGCCGCCACATCGGCTTCCTGTTTCAGAACGCCGCGTTGTTTGATTCGATCACGGTCGGGGACAACGTCGGTTTCCCGTTGCGACGGCACACCGAGCTTCCAGAAGCGGAGATCCGGACACGGGTGCGCGAGAAACTGTCCCAGGTCGGGCTGGAGCACGCCCTCGACAAGATGCCGGCCGAGCTGTCGGGTGGCATGAAGAAACGGGCCGGCCTCGCGCGCGCCATGGCGCTCGACCCGTCGATCCTGCTTGTGGACGAGCCGAGCGCGGGCCTGGACCCGATCACGTCGGAGGAGATCGACGACCTGCTCGTGTCAGTCAAGCGAAACCTCGGCACGACACTGATCGTGGTGACGCACAACATCCCGAGCGCGCGGCGTATCGGTGACACGCTCGTGTTCCTGCACGAGGGCCGAGTCCTGGTCCAAGGGAGCGTGGTCGAGCTGGAAGCGAGCGAACACGCGCTGGTCACACGGTTCATGCACTCGGAAGCCGGCGGGTGACGGGGCGGGAAGAAAGGACGAAAAAGAACAATGGGTACTCCACGGTTGGCTCTGGTAGGTACGTTCGTCGTCGGGGGGTTGTTGCTGCTTGCCGTCGGGCTCTTCATGATTGGCGACCGCCGGTTGCTGTTTACCGACAATTTCGAAGTCGTGGCGGATTTCGGCAACGTGACCGGCGTCCAGATCAGCACCAATGTCCGGCTCGCCGGTTTCGCGGCCGGGGAAGTGCTGGAGATCGAGATCCCGCCGAGCCCAGGCGGACGGTTCCAGGTGCGGATGCGGGTCCGCGAAGATCTGCATTCGCTGGTGCGGACCGATTCCGTGGCCGCGATTCTCACCGACGGGCTGCTGGGGTCGGTCTTCATCCAGATACGGTCCGGGAGTGATGACGCGCCGACGGTGCCGGGTGGCGGGACTATCCGCGGGATCGACGCGATCGAGTTCGCCGACCTGGTCGAGGAGGGACGCAACACCTTCCGGACGGTCACCGAGGAACTGCTCATCCTGCGGCGTCAGGCGTCCGAGACGTTCCTCGGTCTGACCGAGACAGTCGCGACCACCACCCGACTCATCGACAACGTGAACGACAACGTCCGGACGGTCACCGAGGCGAGCGCTTTGTTCGTAACCGACGCGCGGGGACTCCTGGCCGAGACCCAGGGCGTGGCGGCCGAGACGCGGAGCGTGGTGGCCCACATCGCGGCCGGGGAAGGCACCGTCGGCAAGTTGCTCACGGACGAGGCGCTCTACACGCACGTCACGGGAATCGCGCGAGAAACCGAGGCGACGCTGCGAGCGGTCCGGGGCAGCGCGGAGGAGGTCCAGCAGATCGTCAAGGGGTACGCCGAGCCGGACAGCGCCACCAACCAGCTCCTCGCGGATGCGAGCGACGCCATGGTGCAGGCCCGAGAGGCGATGTCCGACCTGGCGGAGAACACCGAAGCCCTGAAACGCAACTGGCTGTTCAGCGGCTTCTTCACGGACCGGGGGTTCTTCAACCTCGACGAGTTGACCATCGACGAGTATCGCGAACTGTTGCGCTCCGACCGGTACACCCCACTACGTATCTGGCTCGATGGCGACCTGCTGTTCGGCCCAGACCCGGGCGACCTCACCCTAAACGACGACGCAAAACGACGGCTCGACGAAGCGATGAGCGAACTGTTGCGCTACCCGCGGGACAGTCCGCTGGTCGTCGAAGGCTACGCCACTGGTGGCGGACGGGGCCAGGAGTTTATCACGGCGCAGGGGCGTGCGGACACCGTCCGCGGCTACCTGACACGCACGTTCCGCCGATCAGCCACGTTGACCGGCACGATGCCGATCGGAGCCGATGCCGAAGGCAGTCCCTCGGGTGATGGTCGCTGGAGCGGCGTCGCGCTGACCGTCTTCGTCGATCCCGAGCGGCTGGACCGCTCTGCCACGCCGTGAACACTGCTGCAGTCTCAGACCCGGCAGCCGCGGGTGCGAGGAACTGATCATCCGCAGGAGGCCGGATGGCCGCCGCGAAGGTCCGCTGACCGCTGCGGAGGGCGCTTGCCACGGGCACGACTACCAAGGCGCCGCGTCGACACAGAGAGAATTTAGCCGATGCAGACTTTGCCCGAGTTCTGGTTGAACAGCGAGATACAGCCGCTGCTGGTCCGGGCGACGCGGGTCGTGGTGATCCTGATCATCGCCCTGCTCGCGGCCTTCCTGGCGAAAAGGATTATCAGAGCGGGTGGTTCCTCCCTGTTGGAGGAGGACGACCCCCACGACCGGGGCGCCAACGAAGAGCACAACAAACGGATCTCCACTTTGGCGGCCATCGCCGCCAAGGCAGCCGAGATCGTCATCTGGAGTATCGCGGTCGTCATGGCACTCCGGGAGGCCGGGTTCGATGTCGTGCCCCTGCTCGCGGGTGCCGGTGTGGCGGGCCTGGCGATCGGGTTCGGGGCCCAGAATCTCGTGCGCGACGTGATCAGCGGCGCGTTCATGCTGCTCGAGAACCAGATCCGGGTCGGCGACGTGGCTACCATCAACGGCACGGGCGGCGCCGTGCAGGAGGTCAACCTGCGGACGACGGTGCTGCGCGACTTCGAGGGCACCGTCCACGTCTTCCCGAACGGCGCCATCACCACGCTGTCCAACCGCACCCAGCAGTTCTCCAACTACGTCTTCGACGTGAGCATCGCCTACAAGGAAGATCCCGAGCGGGTCATGGGGTTGTTGCGTCAGATTGGCGCCGAGATTGCCGAGGAGCCCGAGTGGAAGACACTGATCACGGTGCCGCTCGACGTACTGGGTGTCGACCGGTTCGCGGACTCGGCCGTCGTCATCAAGATGCGGATCCAGACCGAGCCAGGCAAGCAATGGATGGTGGGTCGCGAGATCAACCTCCGGATCAAGAAGACCTTCGACCGTGAGGGCGTGGAGATTCCCTTTCCGCATCGCACCGTCTACTTTGGCGATCCGGCAATTGCTCGCGGGGCCAAGGCGGGCGAGATCGATCGCGAGGCTCTGCGGCAGCTCGTTCGGGAGGAATGCGCCGCCGTGGTTCGCGAGGTCACGACGGGCGGGTCGCCCGCCGAGTCCGACAACCGGATCGTTGAAAAGTAGCGCCGGATCCGCTTCCCGGTGATGCGCTCTCGTCAGTCGGTCGTCAGCTCGAACACCTTGGCCAGGTTCATCGCCACAAGCACTTCTCTGACCCGCGGCTGCACGTTGCGCAGCTCCACCGAGCAGTCGCTCTTTCGTGCCGCTTGCTGCGCGCCCAGTAGGTCGCCCAGTTCGTAGCTATCCAGAGACGACACCAGTGTCATGTCGAGTACTAGTCGCCCCGGGGAGGTCTCGGCGATCTCCGTGACTGTGGACGTGACGTTCGAGTCGATGTCGCCCAACTCGGGAGTGCTGGTCACCGTGACGATGGAGGTTGTGCCCTCGCGTTGCCGTTCAGTGCATCGCATTCTAGTCATTCTCCTCGGGAAGCCTTCTTGTGCTCGACCAAACACCCGACGACCGGCGGTCCAGTCGATGGATCTCTGATCATAGACGAGGGCCGTCGCGACAAGTCACTGGCCTCGGGTACGGGATGAACCGGATGACGTCCCCGAGTCGCCCGAAGGCCATGATCGCGAGAAGTCAGCCGGCCATCAGCGTCGCGACCGCCAGCCCCACGTATCCGAACTCCGCCACCACTCCGGAGACCGTCCGCCGAGTATCCTTCGCGAAGCGTGGTTGCGAGCTTGGGCTCGAATTCGGGGGGAAACAAGCGCATCGTCACCTGGCGGACACCCGGGGCGTACACCACCCGCAAGGCGACCCGGCAGGTCGGGTGATCGTGACGAGCATACGCCATCGTTGACGACGCGAGAACAGAACTGACCTGTTCGCGGCCCCACAGCACGAACGGGTCAAAGCCCGTAGGCGCGCACGATGTCCTCCAGCGTCAGCGTGCCCAGCACCTCGTGCGGGTTGGCGCGGCTGGAGACCAGGAGGATCGGGCTGCGGGCCAGCAGGTGCATCGCGGTATCCAGCGAGGCGTCCGGGTAGGTGCGCAGGACCGCCTCGACCGCCGCGGCGGCAGCGAGGGTCCCGCCGGACGGGGCATGGGCTGCGAGGGTGGCCAGGCTCACCCGTCCCCAGTCGTCCTCGGACGTCCGGACCACGGCGTGGGCCAGTCCGTCCTGCGTCATCCGCTCGACCGCCTCGGGCGGAGCCAGCGCCGCATCCAGCATGCGGCCACTGGTCGACATCGCCGCCTCGACCGTCAGCGGCGGACTCTCCCGGAGCGCCTCGAACGACGGCAGGTGGAGCCCGTCCTGACGGGCCACCACCTCGAGCAGCGACTCGTGCTGGAGACGCCGGGACACCAGATAGGCGATGGTGTTGGCGATCATCACCGGCAGGATGATGACGTAGCTGGCGCTCACCTCGAAGATCATGAAGATGGAGGTCATCGGAGACCGGAACAGTCCGGCGAAGAACGTCCCCATCCCGACCAGAACGTAAGCGCCGTCCGGGCTGTTCGCGAACGGCCAATAGAGTTCCGCCAGCGCGCCGACGCCGCCGCCGATCGTCGCGCCGATGAACAGCGTCGGGGCAAACATCCCCCCCGGCACCCCGGCGCTGAAACAGGCCGAGGCGGTGACCATCTTCAGCACCCCGAGCAGCAGCAGCGCCTCCCACGGAAACCGTCCGTGCAACGCACCGTCGACGGCCCGGTAGCCGGCGCCCAGGACGTTCGGAAACCAGAGCCCGACCACGCCCACCAGCAGACCGGCCAGTACTGGCAACACCGGTGCCAGATTTCGCGAGGAGGCGAGCGCCCGGGCCCGGAGCCGCCAGGTCCCCTGCGCGAAGCCGGCCGACAGCACGGTTGAATAGATGCCCATCACCAGTCCGCGGTGGCCGTCCGGCGCGGTGGCGTTGATCCAGAACTCGCTGACCACGAACAGGATGGTGATCGCCCCG
>CALBET010000336.1 GCA_937888665.1 uncultured Acidobacteriota bacterium | reverse complement strand
AGCGTGGGCGACTGGCTCGGATCTCCCTCTGGCGCGGTATCGAGCGCCTTGGCCAATCCGAAGTCCAGCACCTTCACCATGCCGTCCTCCCGCACCTTGATGTTGGCGGGCTTGAGGTCCCGGTGGATCACCCCCGCCTCGTGCGCTGCTTCCAGCGCCTCGACAATCTGTTTCGCAATCGGAAGCGCCTCATCGACCGGGATCGGGCCCTGCGCGATACGGTCGGCCAGAGTCGGCCCGTCGACCAGTTCGAGAACCAGGGCCCGCGTACCCTCAGCCCCTTCTATGCCGTGGATCTGTGCGATGTTGGGGTGGTTGAGGCTGGCGAGCACCTGTGCCTCGCGCTGAAACCTGGCGAGCCGATCGGGATCGGCCGCGAAGGCGTCTGGCAGAATCTTCAGCGCTACCTGGCGGTTGAGCTGCGTGTCCGTCGCCTGCCAGACCTGGCCCATACCGCCTTCACCGAGGAGGACGGTGACATCGAAGTGGCCGAGGCGGGTGCCGGGACTCAGAAGCATGGTGGCCTGTAAAAGGCCAAGTATACGAGCTTGCCGCGAGTTCGCCACGATCGGGCCCCCACAATGTGGTGTCACCGGCCCGGTCTTTTACGACTTTCTTCCAGTCGAAGCGCTATTCCCCCATTTTGTGCTTGACAGCTTTCCGACGGCCAATTTTGTGAAAGCCGTGACCGGTGCTCCGGGGTCCTCAGAACGACGTCACCGGCCACATGCCGGCCGTTCTCGGGAGCCGAGACCTCGAACCGTCCCTCGGAGTCCATTCGGCGCGGAGACGAGGGCTCAAGAGGCTGAAAAAGTCAGGGTTACGATGGGGTCATGGCTCAGACCGACTCGACCGACCTCACGATCAAGACCACGGGCACCGACCTGGCGACAGGACTCCAGCGACAGCAGGAGACCGCCGCGCTTGGCGATGCCATCGCCGAACTCGCCGCGCGCATCCAGGCGGCGACCTACGAGATGCTGGTGATGATTCGTCACTTCGACGAGCGCGAGGGCTGGGGCCAAGGCTCCACGTCCTGCGCGCATTGGCTGAATTGGCGAACCGGCCTCGCCATGGGGGCCGCGCGAGAGAAAGTGCGGGTGGCCCGTGCACTCGCCGACCTGCCCCGCCTGAGCGACGCGATGCGACGCGGCACGGTCTCCTTCTCAAAGGTCCGCGCGATCACACGCGTGGCGACCCCGGAGACCGAAGAGCGGCTGCTCACCTTCGCGCTCAGCGGCACCGCCGCGCACGTGGAACGGCTGGTGCGGGCGTGGCGACGTGTCGATCGGATCGCCGCGGCCGAGGACGACCGGCGACGTCACGAGGGTCGACATCTGGACACCTGGATCGACGAGGACGGGATGCTGGTCATCCGCGGGCGGCTGTCTCCCGAGCTGGGTGCCGTCGTGCAGCGCGCGTTGGAGGCCGCGGGTGACCAGCTCTACCAGGAGTCAGCGGACCGAACGCAACCTCCGCACGGCGATACAGGCTCTGAGGACCCTAGCGGGTCAGCCACGGTGGGCCAGCGCCGCGCCGACGCCCTCGGCCTGCTAGCCGAGAGCGCCCTGGCCGCCGACCTCGACCGCGGGACGGCGGGCGACCGGTATCAGGTCGTGGTGCATGTCGATGCGGATGCCTTGAATGAGCATTCCGAGACCGGTCACTCGGCGCTGGATGACGGCATCCGCGTTTCAGCGGGAACGTCCCGTCGGATGGCGTGCGACGCCGCCACGGTGGTCATGCGTCACGACCAAGCAGGCACCGTACTCGATGTCGGGCGCAAGACCCGGACCATCCCGCCGGCCATCCGACGGGCGCTCAGCGCGAGGGATGGCCGATGCCGCTTCCCGGGGTGCGAATCTCGCCACTGCGACGCGCATCACGTGCGTCACTGGGCCGATGGCGGGGCGACACGACTCGACAATCTGGTGCTGTTGTGCCGACGCCATCATCGGGCGGTACACGAGGATGGATTCTCCGTCACGCTGCTGGAAAACGGCGAGGCCCGCTTCACCCACCCGGGCGGCTGGCCGCTCGCCGTCGCGCCGAGGGCACCGATGTGGACGGGGACCGCCCTGGCGTCGACCGACGCGCATCTACAGGCCGACGGCATCGAGATCGGCCCGGAAACCGCCACGCCTGACTGGCACGGTCAACGTCTGGACCTCCCCTGCGCCATCGCCGTCCTCCACCCGGGACCCGGGAGTCGATCGTCCGACGACGTTCCCGCTGGAACGTACGTCGCCATCCCGACGTCCAGCCCTTCCCGGTCGTGTCCTCAAACCTACCCCGGGTTGTCTCCTCAGACCGCCGGATGAGGCGTGTAGCGCTTGACCTTGATCTGGTGCTCGCGTTCGCGCGCCCGAGCTAAATCGTAGGCGGTCTGCAACCGCAGCCATTGACCGGCGTGGCAACGCCGAGGACCTTCGCGCATTCGGTCACGCTGAGTTCCAGCGGATCCAGGCACGCGTCTCACTCCAGTGTCCCTTCAGATCGCCCTTGAGTCGGTGCATCCGGTACCCTGGGAGGTCTAGCAGCCCGTGGTGAAACCCCGCGACGCACCGAGAACGGCGCTGGGCGCGCGTGGCAAGGCGCGACGAGGGAGTAAATCGGCCTTTTTCGACCGAGGAGCAACGCAGTCCAAGCGTGATTCAGCGCCGTTCGAATGCAGCGGGGCTTTTGCCACGGGCTGCTAGGTCCCTGGGGTCTCGAGCGGCGTCGAGGTGTGCTAGCACGGCGCGAATTCGGTCGGGCTGGTCAGCGCGAACCCTGCTGCCATCACGTTCACCGATTAGCTGGGGCGGATCGGGAGCACGCGCGCAGTGGTCAACTCTGTCGCTTGACGCCACCATGTCGGAAGGTTCGAGATCGCGAGTAACCCCTTCTGCGTTTTGATGATGACTTCCCAGTAGTACTCAGCTCCCGCCCCAGAACGCTTCGGCCTCTTCATCGGTGAGCGCCCGTTCCCAGCCTTCAGTCATCGTGAACTGCCCACGCATAGCCCCCAGAGGGGAGTCACGGCGCTTGCGCACCGGCACCAGCTGCGCCACCGGGCGCCCGTGCCGCTCGATCACGACCGCTTCTCCGTCCTCGACCAGTGCCCGAGGCCAGCGGTCAGGGCGATCATGGCACCGGCACCCGCTCCAACAGCTCTTGCGTCCAGTTCAGCACGACGTCAAGCTGCGGCGGTGCGGCACTTCCGGCCGCATCGGCGCCGAGCTTGATCATCACGAACCCTTGCCCGTCCGGTGCCACGTCGTAGCCGGGCGCGGAACGAAGATCGAGGAAGCGCCCCTCGAACCGCACTTCCGGCGTGGTGAAGCCAAACCCCCGCTCGGTCGTGACCTGGACGACCATCAGACGGCGCGCTTGGAGATCGAGATAGAACAACTCTCCTCCATCTGGAGACCAGATCGGTTGCTGGCCGCCGCCCGTCGAGATGATCCGCCGGTCGCCGAGATGGGGGAAACGTTCGACGTAGATTTCATTCTGCCCTGACCGGTTGGACTCGTAGGCGATCCACTCCCCGTTGGGTGAGAGCGCCGCCCGTGTCTCGTTGAACTCCGTCTCAAGCGGCAGCTCGGTCGCGACCCCGTCCTCCATCGAGAGCACAGAGAGCGCATTCGCCCCCATGCGACGCGTCACGAAGACCAGCGTGTCCGCCTGCGGCGTCCAGGCATCGGATGCCACATCAGCGAGGCCCTCCGAGAAGTCCGAGAAGAGGAGCTCGGCATCACCGGTGCCGTCGGCGTTCTGCCGATACAGGCCCCAGTCACCGAGACGCATGGATGCGAACACGAGCCGGCGCCCATCCGGCATCCAGAGCGGCACCTGGTCCACAGCCGGGTCGGTGGTGACCGGATTGAGCGTCCGATCCGCCAGGTTGTAGGTCCAGATGTCGCTGTTCGCTCCCCCGCCGATTTCCAGCGCCAGCCTGGTACCATCGGGCGAGAGATCGATACTCTGGTAATCGTCGGCCGGGAGCCCCGTCAACGGTTCCTCCCGACCCTCACTGTCCACCCAGACCACCGATCGCTGACCGCCCCCTGCCGCTTCGGTGCGCGCGTACACGAGCGAGCCGCTCCGGGTCACGCTGAACTGCGCCGCACCGGTCGCGTCGGCCTCCGCCAGCCCCTCGACGAGCGAGACAGGCCCCGGCGTCACCGTCATGTTGTCCGGGTCGAACGGGACCGCCAGCAGCGCGCCGTTCAGCCCGTACACCAGATGCCCCGTCGCGAGATACCGGGCGTCGCGACCGCCATGAATCAGAACACGTCGTTCGCCTGTGATGAGAGACTGGGCGACAATCTGGGCCTGGTTCCAGTCCGCGACCCCGTTCGGGCGCAAGGTAAACAGCACCCACTTTCCGCCGGGCAGCAACTGCGGGCCGTGCGCGGCGGCGCCTTGTTCGAGTGACACGACCTGCACGGGTGTGCCGCCCGTTCCGGGAACGCTCCAGATGCCGTCTGCCTGCCCATAGAGGATGGTGTCGTCCGATCCCCAACTGGCTCCCCACGGGTTTTCGGCCGGGCCGACGGTCACCGGGGCACCTCCCGTGACGGCAACCCGTTTCAGCTGACCAGGTTCCTGATAGAAACCAAGCCAGTGGCCGTCGTCGGAGAAGAACGGACTGCGTGCAGGGACGCTGCCGGGCACCAGGGTCGCGGCCGCCTCGTTGAGGCGACGTAGCCACAGACCATTGTTCGCCGTAAAGGCGATGTAGTCTCCCTGGGGACTGATCGCGACGATTGGACGACCGGTGCCGGTGAACGCCTGGCCGTCTGCCAGCGGCATCGCGAACCTCACCACCGGGTTCAACTGTGACGGCTCCGGTCGACCGACGAACCAGACACCCAGACCCGAGAGGACGGCGATGGCCAGGCCGATGGCCACGGCCTGGGTGACCTGCCGCCAGGTCCGACCCCGCGGGGCGGCGCCCGCTCCCATCGGTGCGTCAGCCGCTGTGTCGAACGCGCCTTCCAACGCCAGCCGCACGTCGCCGATGTCGCGCAATCTGTCTTTCGGGTTCTTCGCCAGACACCGGCGCAGGTAGGTCTTCAGCGTGGGTGCGATCGTCTCGGGCAGACGGTCAAGCTCCGGGTCGAACGTCATGACCGCGGCGAGCGTCAGCGAGACATCCTCTCCCTGGAAGGGACGCTGACCGGTGAGCATCTCGTAGAGCACGACGCCGAACGCGAAGATGTCGGCCCGTTTGTCGACGACTTTGCCGCGCGCCTGCTCGGGCGCCATGTAGGCGGCGGTGCCGATGACCATCCCCATTTGGGTGGCCGCGGCGGTCAGCGAGATGGTGGGCGACATCGACTGGTTCGGGTCGCTCGCCTCCGGTTGCAGCGCTTTCGCCAGACCAAAGTCGAGCACCTTCACCGTGCCGTCGGCCTTCACTTTCACGTTGGCCGGTTTGAGGTCGCGGTGGATGACACCCTGCTCGTGGGCAGCTTCAAGGGCCTCCGCGATCTGCCGTGCGATGGGAAGCGCATCGTCGATGGGGATGTGGCCCTGCGCGATGCGGTCGGCGAGCGTCGGCCCCTCAACCAACTCCAGGACCAGCGCCCTGACCCCGTCTGATTCCTCCAGCCCGTAGATGCCGCCGATATTCGGGTGGTTCAGCGAGGCGAGGACCTTGGCCTCGCGCTCGAAACGGGCCAGCCGGTCGGGGTCGGCCGTGAACGCCTCCGGCAACACCTTGAGCGCGACGTCGCGGTCGAGCTTGGTGTCCCTGGCTTGATAGACCTCACCCATTCCGCCTTCGCCGAGTTTGCCGACGATCTGATAGTGACCGAGAGATTGGCCGATCATTCGACGATCCTGGCTGGTGCCAACGGGCTACGGCGGACAGGCCCGCCTTCACCGATCTTGGCGGTGACGGTATATGAGCCGAGGGTGGTGCCAGTGGGCAGGGGCATGGTCAGTTGATCCGCACGCGCTCGAGCAGTTCCTGGTTCCAGTTGCCGACGTAGACGAGGCCGCTGAACGAGTTGCCACCGCTCGCTAGTGCCGAAGGCTCACGCTTTAGGAAGATGAACCGGTCGCCATCGGGTGCGATGTCGTACTGCCGCCCATTCGACGATAGATAGTCGCTCAGGCTGAACAGTGGCGCCGGGGCCAGGGCGCTGAAGCTAGGCTCCGTCTCGATCCGCGCCACCAGCAGATTTGCGTCACCGCGACTCCGGAAGAACAACTCGTGACCGTCCGGCGACCAGACCGGATGCCGGCCGAAATCGGTTGGTACGCGCCACTGGGACTCGATGTTGGGAAAGCGTCGCACGTAGAGTCCCGATGAGCCGCCGACGTCAGCGTGGTAGGCAAGCCACCGCCCGTCCGGCGACAGAGCCGGGCCAAATTCGTTGTACTCCGACTCGAGCAGCATCTCCACCGTCTGCTGGCCATCCATCGAGAGCACGCCAATGTCCGCCACCTGCTGGAAGATCAGCCGTCCGTCCGAGGACCAGGCGGAGGGCGCAACCGCGCCGTCCTTGAGCCGCTCCACCGGGCCACTACCGTCGGCTGCCTTCGAGAACACCCCGCCCCCGTCACGCGAGGATTGGAACACGACCCGCTCGCCATCTGGTGTCCACAGGGGAAAATCGTCTCTGGCTTCATCGAACGTCAGTGGCGTCAGCACCTCCCGCTCGAGATCCCAGATCCACACGTCACTTCCGTTCGCGTCCGCGATGTCCACTACCACGCGCGTCCCATCCGGGGACACGCGGGGGTGTCCGTACGGCCGCGGCGGGGCGGCGATGGCCTCTTCCTCACCGTCGCGGTTCACCCAGACCAGCGAGGCCAGGTTGCTTTCGTCCGCCAGACCGGGGACATAGACGAGCGCACCGGTGGCCGATAGATCGAAATGAACCACGCCGAACACTCGGCCTTGTCGGACCCCCTCGACGAGCGGGACCGACCCGCCGGTGACCTCGCGTGAATCGATGTCGAACGGCACGACGAACAACACACCGTCCAGGCCGTAGACCAAATGCCCAGTGGAGACATACCGCGCGCCGCGCCCCCCATCAATCAGCACGGTTCGCTCATCGGTCGCCACCGAGTGGGCGACGATCTGCGCCTCGTCCCACGACACGTGATCGGCGGTACGCACGGTCAGGAGGACCCACTCGCCACCCGGCAGCAGCGACGGACTGAGGAAGGCCTCCCCCTCGGCGGCTGGAATCAAGAGCTCGGGTTCACCACCCGCGCCCGGCACCTGCACGACGCCTTCTGGCTGGCCAACGAGAATCATGTCGTCGAGGCCCCAGCTCATGCCGCTGGGCATCGAAGGGACGTCAGCCAGGAACACGGATGGCCCGCCGCCAACCGCCACCTTGCGTAACTGTCCGCCAGCCCAAAACCCGACCGCCTGCCCGTCGGGTGAGAAGACCGTTTCATGTCCTCCCTGGGTCCCCGATACCTCCATGGCATCCAACTGATCAACGGAACGCAGCCAGAGACTTTCGTTCGCCCGGTAGACGACCTGCGAGCCGTCGCTCGAGATAGCGACCAGAGAGCTGCCTGGATCTGTGAAGGCCTGGCCCGGTGGTAGGGGGATATGAAAGCGAGCGACGGGGCCTGGCGGTGGCGGTAGGGGGCGGGTCAGACTCCAGACCGCGGCGCCCCCAACCACGAGCGCGCCCAGCACCGAGACCGCGATGGCGACGGGCCGCTGCCAGACCCGCAAGCGCGGAGGCTGGACAAGGGGCGCATCAGACGCGTCGCCTGATCCCTCGAAGGCCCC
>CALBET010000335.1 GCA_937888665.1 uncultured Acidobacteriota bacterium | reverse complement strand
AGACCAGCACGGCGCGGGCCCGGTCAAAATCGGGCCGGCGGCGGCTGCAGGCGGAGCGCGATCTGTCGGAATCTCTGCGGCAGAAGACAAGCGACCTCGAGGTGCTGGTCGATTGGGCCGGTCAGGGAGAAGATGTCGGCGGTGACCTGCAGGCGGGGCTCGACGGGCTGAACGCCGAAATCGAGGCCGGCGAGATCAAGAAGTTGCTCGGCGGCGAGCATGACGACAAGAACGCCATCCTGACCATTCATCCGGGCGCCGGCGGCACCGAGTCGCAGGACTGGGCTGAGATGCTGGCGCACGCGTATCTGCGTTGGACGGAACGGCGGGACTTCAAGGCGGAGATCATCGAATGGCAGCCTGGCGACGAAGCCGGTATCAAGGCCGCCACGATGACCGTGACCGGTGATTTCGCCTACGGGCTGCTGCTGGCGGAGGCCGGCGTGCATCGGCTCGTGCGCATTTCCCCGTTCGACCAGGCGGCGCGCAGGCACACCTCGTTCGCGTCCGCGCATGTCTGGCCCGAACTGCCCGATGACATTGACGTTGAGATCGATGAGAAAGATCTGCGCATCGATACGTTCCGCTCGAGTGGTGCGGGTGGTCAGCACGTCAATGTGACCGACTCGGCGGTGCGAATTACTCACCTACCCACGAACATCGTGGTGTCCTGCCAGAACGAGCGGTCGCAGCACCGCAACCGCGACGCCGCCATGAAGGTGCTGCGGTCGCGGCTCTACGACCTCAGAGAGCGGGAGCAGCAGGCGAAACTGGCGGAACTCGGCGGGATAAAAAAGGCGAACGCGTTTGGCAGCCAGATCCGCAACTACGTCCTCCACCCCTATCAGATGGTCAAAGACCTGCGGACCCAGGTTGAGACGGGCAACGTGGCGCGCGTGCTCGACGGCGACTTCGACCCGTTCATCAAAGCCTATCTGATGCAGAAAGCCGCCGGCGAAACGCCATCTTAGGGCACGGGCCCTTCGCAGCCCGTGGTGGAAGTCCCGCTGCATTCGAGCGGCGCTGCAAACCGCCGATCTGCGTTGTTCATCGGTCGAATACTGCCGGTATTCTCCCTCTTCTCGCCTTGTCCGGCGGCCGCATCGCCGCTCTCGGTGCGACGCGGGACTTCCACCACGGGCTGCTAGGGTCCGAAGAGGCTGCCGGGTTGGGTGTTTGCGACGAACGCCTCTTGGAGGGCGTTCGGGGCCCACGGTTCCGTGACCTTGCCGGTGGTGCCGTCGACGGTGGCAAACACGATGTTGCCGGGTTGCACGAATCCGGCGGGCGTCGGACGGTCTTCGATATAGGCCTGCATGAAGTCGCGCCAGATCGGGAGGGCGACCGTGGCGCCATCTTGACTGTTGCCGAGTGAGCGCTTCTCGTCGAACCCCACCCAGACACCGACGGTAATGTCCGGATCGAAACCGACGAACCACCCGTCCGTGAAGTCGTCGACCGTACCGGTCTTGCCGCCCACCGGCCACCGCAGCGATCGTGCGCTTCGACCGGTGCCGCGTTCTACGACCCCACGGAACATATTCAACATCACGTAGGCGGTGTCGGCGCGGATCGTGTCGTGCGCTTCGGGCCGGTTTTCCTCAAGCACCATGCCCGAGCGATCGGCGATCCTCGTGATCTGGTAGGGCGCCATCCGGACCCCGCGGTTCGGAAACACCGAGTACGCGCTGGTAATTTCCTCCAGCGTTGTTTCCGCTGACCCGAGCGCGACCGAGAGGAACGGCGGCACCTCCGAGGTGATGCCGAACCGGGGCGCGTACGACACGACCGTCTCCGGTCCCATCGCGTTCATCAACTGAACGGCCGGCACATTGATTGACCGTTCGAGCGCATGACGAAGGGTGATCGGGCCCAGGAACTCGTGCTTGTAGTTGTCTGGGCAGTACGGGGCCTGTAGGGGGCCAGGGTCGAAGCAGACCGGCTCGTCCATGATGATGGAGGCGGCGGTATAGCCCTGGTCGATGGCGGCGGTGAACACGATGCCCTTGAACAGTGATCCCAGCTGGCGTTTGGCTTGGGTGGCCCTATTGAATTTGCTGCGGTCGTAGCGGTACCCGCCGACCATCGACAGCACCTGACCGGTGCGATTGTCGAGGGCGAGGAGCGCCCCTTCCACTTCCGGCTCCTGTTCGAGTGTGCTGGTCAACTCGCCGGCCGCGTCGTCGACACCAACTACCAGCACCTCCACGAGATCGCCTGGGCTGACCAGCTGATCAGCCCGCTGCCGGCGGGTCCAGCTGAACCCGTCAGGCGGAATGACCGTGGTGTAGCGGCCGACACGCGCCTGCAGCGCGCCTCCGTCGGTGCCAGTGACGACAGCGGGCACAATGTCGCCGGTCGCAATCGCAAACTGCCAGCGGCGATCCGCGTAGTCGGCGATGGTCTGGCCGTCATCGGCGACATTTCGGCTCGGTGAACGGTATCCCCGTCGCTTGTCGATGGAGCGGAGCCCCCGTTCGACCGCGGCGTCCGCCGCCGCTTGCAACCGGGCATTCAGCGTCGTGTGCACCTCGAGCCCGTCTTCGTAGAGCGAGCTGGCTCCGTAGGTCGCCTCGAGATGTTGCCGGACTTCTTCAACGAAGTACGGCCCGAGCGTCCTGTTTTGCTCCGTCCGCTCAGCCAGAACGATGTCGCTGTCGATGGCAGCTTCCGCATCGGCGGCCGTGATGTATCCGTTGTCCCGCATTTCGCCAAGCACGTAATCGCGACGCTCGCGCGCCCATTCCGGGTTGACCAACGGGCTCTGGCGAGACGGCGTCTGGAAGATCCCGGCGATCAGCGCCGCTTCGGCCAGCTCAAGCTCAAGCGCCGGCTTCCCGAAATACAGGCGTGAGGCGGCCTCCACGCCGTAGGCGCCGCTGCCCAGATACATCTGGTTGCAATACAGCGTGAGAATCTCGCGTTTGGTGTAGCGCTTCTCGATCTGGATCGCGAGGAGTGCCTCGTTGATCTTCCGGGTCAAGAGCTTCTCGGTGCCCAGCGGGGCCGCGCCGTCCAGGGACACCTGACGGGCAAGCTGCATGGTGAGGGTGCTCGCCCCTCGCCGCCGCTGGAGCCAGACGTTCTGCACCAGCGTGATCGCCATGCGTCTCAGATTGAAGCCGAAGTGGTCGAAAAATGCCGCATCTTCGGACGAGATGACCGCCTGACGGAGCACTTCCGGAATCTGGTTGTAACCGATGACGACGCGCCGCTCTGTCGCAAACTGACCGATTTCCTCCCCGCCGGCAGCATAGACCCGCGTGATCGTGCTCGGCGCATAGTCGTCCAGCGTCGACACTTCCGGCAGGTCGGGCGAGTAGGCGAACATCACGCCGCTGACGTATCCGGCGATGGCGGCGACCACGAGCGCGAAAACGACCTTGGCCTGGCCGGCGAACGGATTCCTCGAGAGGGCCATGTTGCGCATGTTGCACTCCTAGCTGAGACACAGCACGAGTCTCCCCATTGTATCGCAGCGGTTGCGCAAGTAGACGTGGCTTCCGCGCGACGCGTTCGAGTGCCGGTTTGTCCGGTTGGCCGCTGGCTCCGGCGGCCGTCGACCCGCTGTCGGCACGCCAGTTGTGGTTCGGCCTGAATTTTTGCTTTACATGAAGAGGCTCATATTTTATACTTGCGATCGTGTTACATAATGTTTCGTCAAACGTTGGCGATACTCCTTAAACTCTTTCAGGAAATGGTGTTATGGGCAAGGTAATCGGAATCGATCTGGGAACGACCAACTCTGTGGTGGCAGTCATGGAAGCCGGGGAACCGGTCGTGGTGACAAACCCAGAGGGGAACCGAATCACCCCGTCCATCGTGGCGTTCGCCAAGAACGGCGAGCGTCTGGTCGGGCAAGTCGCCAAACGTCAAGCGGTGACCAACCCGGAAAATACGTTGTTCTCCATCAAACGCTTCATGGGCCGCAAGTACACGGAGGTCAATGAAGAAATGAAGATGGTGCCGTACAAGGTCGTGAAGGCCTCGAACGGCGACGCCCGGGTCCACGCCGGCGGCAAGGAATCGTCACCACCGGAGATCGCGGCGATGATTCTGCAGAAGCTCAAGGAAGCAGCCGAGCAGTATCTCGGGCAATCGGTGGAGCAGGCGGTCATTACCGTGCCCGCGTACTTCAACGACGCGCAGCGTCAAGCGACGAAGGACGCCGGCCAGATCGCGGGTCTCGAGGTGCTGCGCATCGTGAACGAGCCGACCGCCGCCGCCCTCGCCTACGGGCTCGACAAGAAAAAAGACGAGACGATCGCGGTCTACGACTTCGGCGGCGGCACCTTCGATATCTCCATTCTTGAGGTGGGCGAGGGCGTGGTGGAGGTCAAGGCGACCAACGGCGACACCCATCTGGGCGGTGACAACCTCGACCAGCGCATCATGGACTGGATCGCCGACGAGTTCCTGAAGAGCGACGGCATCGATCTCCGGAAGGACCGGATGGCGCTGCAGCGGCTCAGGGAGGCCGCTGAGAAGGCGAAGATGGAGCTGTCGACCTTGGTCGAAACGGAGATCAATCTTCCGTTCGTCACCGCCGATCAGTCCGGGCCGAAGCACCTCGCCATGAAGCTGAGCCGATCCAGATTCGAGCAACTGGTCGAGGAACTGCTGCAGCGGACCGTCGAGCCGGTCAAGCGGGCGCTGGCGGATGCCGGGCTCGAGCCCTCGCAGATCGACGAAGTCGTCATGGTGGGCGGGTCCACCCGGGTGCCTCGCGTCCAGGCCATCGTCAAGGAGCTGTTCGGGAAGGACCCGCACAAAGGGGTCAACCCGGACGAGGTGGTGGCGATCG
>CALBET010000334.1 GCA_937888665.1 uncultured Acidobacteriota bacterium | reverse complement strand
TGCCGATGGCGCTCAGGACGAGGCATGCCGGCCCGCTGCCCCGCGTTGCATAGAACAGCTCCGCCCCGTCAACCGAGACCGTCATTGGTGTCCCTTTTCGCGGCTTCGGTGTGCCGCTCGTCGTGTCATGGCCGAACGCATCCGCGCGACGCCGCCTGTTTGGTCAAAACCAACAATGTGATGACTCAGACGTCTCAACTCAAGGATACCGCCGGGCCACGACGGCTGGGCCGCAGGAAATTCGTTTACAATTCCCCTCTGATATCGCGCGTGCTCCCCGTCCCCTCCGTGGCTCCATGATTCGTCCCATCCTGCGCTACGGCGCCGAGACGCTCCACTGTCCCGCTGCGCCGGTCGGCGAGCTGAATGACACGGTACAAACGCTCATCGACGACATGATCGACACGATGTATGCAGCCCCCGGCGTCGGTCTCGCCGCGCCGCAGGTTGGCGTGGGGTTGCGTCTGTTCGTGGCCGACCCGTCATCGGGGCGTTCGACGGCGGACCTGCGCATCGTCATCAATCCGGAGCTGGTCGAGACGGTCGGTTCACAGCGAGAGGACGAAGGGTGTCTGAGCCTGCCCGGTTTTACCGCACACGTGACGCGCCCGGCCCGGGTGGTGGTGACGGGCCTGGACCGCGAGGGGACGCCGGTGCGTGTCGAAGGCGAGGGGCTGCTGGCCCGGGTTCTCCAGCATGAGATGGATCATCTCGATGGCGACCTGTTTGTCGACCGGCTGCACGGGATCAAACGCGACCTCATCGTTCGTCGGGTCAGGAAACTGCAACGCACGGGGAAATGGTGAGGGTCGTCTTTTTCGGCACGCCGCCCTTCGCGGTGCCCTCGCTCGAGCGACTCGTGGCGGGCGGCGACCAGGTGGTGGCAGCGGTGACTCAGCCTGATCGACGCCGCGGACGTGGTCAGCGATTGCACCCATCCGCCGTCAAGATCGCCGCGCTGGCGCATGGCATCCCAGTGCTGCAGCCGGAGCGGGCCGACGACCCCGCGTTCGGCGCACAGCTCACCGCACTGCAGCCGGACCTCGGCGTGGTCGCCGCCTACGGCAAGATGCTGCCCGACCCGGTTCTGCACACGCCGCGGCTGGGGACCATCAATGTGCACGCATCGCTGTTGCCAAAATATCGCGGCGCGGCACCGGTGCACCGCGCCATCATCGCCGGCGAACGTGAGACCGGTATCACCATGATTCGCCTGGTCCGGCAGATGGATGCCGGGCCGATGCTGGCTCGGGTCGTGCACCCGATCGGCGAGGACGACACCAGCGACACGCTGGAACGCGCGCTGGCCGGCCTTGGCGCCGACCTGCTGCGTTCGACGGTCGCCTCCCTCGCGTCGGGACAGGCGGTTGAGGAAGAGCAGGACCACACCCGGGCCACCCTCGCCCCGCGTCTGACCCGAGAGGATGGTCGCGTTGATTGGACGCAACCGGCCGAGCGCGTCCGCAATCTGATCCGCGGTCTGCATCCGTGGCCGCATGCCTACACGTTTCTGAACGCGACCCGGTATCTCCTCTTGCGCGCCACGGTCGAGCCGCGTTCGACGGCCGCCGGGCTCGCCACCCCTGCCCCCGCGGGCACGATCCTCGAAGCACGGGGCGACCAGTTCCACGTTGCCTGCGGCGAGGAGACCGTGCTGGCTCTCCACGAACTGCAACCCGAAGGTCGCAAGCGCCTCGCGACGCGAGCCTTCCTGGCCGGACACCCGATCGCGCTCCCAGCCTCGTTCCAGTCGGCGGCCGAGTCCGTATGAGCACCGCGCGGATGGCGGCGTACTGGACGCTTCGGGCGGTGCTCGAGGGCGAAGACCTTCCCCGAGCCCTGGTCCGAGAGCGCGATACGCTGTCGGACGAGCGTGACCGCGCGCTGGTCACGGAACTGACCACGGGCGCGCTCCGGTGGCTCGCGGCTCTGGACTACATCATCGTCAGAGCGAGCGGCCGGCCCACGGGTCGGCTCGACCCCGAGGTACTGGCGGTGCTCCGGCTTGGCGCGTATCAGCTGTTGTATCTCGACCGTATTCCAGCCTCCGCCGCCGTGAACGAGTCGGTGATCCTGGCCAAGCGAGTCGGCAAATCCAGCGCCGCCGGTCTCGTCAACGCGGTCCTTCGGCGCGTCGCGGAGGGGGCGACGACGCCCCCGTTGCCGCCCGACCCGGGCCTCGACGGACCCAGAAAGACGCAGCTGGCGTATCTCAGTGTCAGTGGCTCACACCCGGCCTGGTTGGTCGAGCGATGGCTTGACCGTGTCGGCTTCGCCCGGGCGGACGCGTGGGTACGGTTCAACAATCGTGCACCGACGCTGACGCTCCGCGCGAACCGGCTTCGGATCACGGCCGAGGCCCTGTCTCGGCGGCTGGAGGAGCATGGCGTCACTACCACCCCGACTCGGTGGGCTCGCGACGGGCTGTCGGTCGTGAGCGGCAACCCGCTACGCACGCCGTGCGCGAAGGAGGGCCTGTTCGTCGTGCAGGACGAGGCCAGCCAGCTCGTTGCCGAACTGGTGGCCGTCCAGCCCGCCGAGCGGGTGCTCGACGCCTGCGCCGCTCCTGGGGGGAAGACGACGGCGCTCTACGCGGGACTGGGCGAGGGCGGCCTTCTGGTGGCGGCCGAGTTGCGCGCACCGCGCGTCAGGCTGCTGCAGCGCATCGTGCACGAGTCTGGCGCCGATGCCGTGCGGGTCGTCCGGCACGATCTGCGCCATCCGCCCTTTCTTCCCGTCTTCGACTGCGTGTTCGTCGACGCACCGTGCTCTGGTCTGGGCACCGTGCGTCGAGACCCGGAGATTCGGTGGCGACGCCAGCCGGAAGACCTGGCCCGGATGGCCGCCCTGCAACGGGCGCTCCTCGAGGGGGCTGCCGCGGTGGCGCGCCCGGGCGGCAGACTCGTCTATGCCACCTGCTCGAGCGAGCCGGAGGAAAACGAAGACGTCGTGCGCGCGTTCCTTGCCGGTCACCCAGAGTTCGACCTCGTGCCCCCCGACGCCGTCAGTCCGGTACGAGACGAGCTGCGGTCGGTCATCACCAGTGAGGGCTGGTTGGCGACCACCCCGGACGAGCATGGACTTGAGCTGTTCTTCGCCGCCACGCTCCGCCGGCGTCCGGAGTGATCCCCTCGTGACCTGTCCGCATCACCTGTAGTATTTTTGATCTCGGATGGCTTCACGAAACCCGACGTCCATCGCCCCCGCTCGAGCGGGGGCCGCCACGCCGCCGCGCGTGCCCGCGGCTCGGGGAGCGTCCTCGCCGCGCTCTCATCAGAAGCTGGTGTCCGGTCTGCGGCGGTGGACCATGCGTATCGGCGTCACGGTGTTGGTGCTCGGCGCGGCCGGGCTGACGTTCGGATTGTTCGGGGTGGCCGGGCTGCAGGTCGCGTTGCGGCTGCGCGAGGTCGACGTGCCAGAGCTCGTCGGCCAGACCGTGGCTGAAGCCACCAAGACCTTATCGGCCGCGGGGCTCACGGTGCGGGTTGAGCCACTGTCCCGCATTGATCCCACGATTCCGGCGGGACAGGTGGCAGACCAGGACCCGGCC
>CALBET010000333.1 GCA_937888665.1 uncultured Acidobacteriota bacterium | reverse complement strand
ACCTGACCGAAGCGTTCCTGTGGTCAGAGATGCGCACTGTGACCAAAACCGCGACGGTGTCGCTGCATTCCATTCTCTGAACTACGAACCCGTCACGGCTCCAAAGGGTTTCGAGTGATTCATGTCCGCGGTTTGGGAAGGCCGTCGATGAGGCGGCGGATGTGGTGGGCGGTGAAGCTCAAGTCGTCGATCAGGTTGCAGGCTCGGAAGCCTGGGTGGGTGCGGCCACTGCGGGTCATGAACACGGTGAGCAGATGGGTGACATCGGCTTCGCTGCGAATGAATTCCTCGATCTCGCCGAGTAGTTCGGCCAGGTGGACCAGGGAACCGATGGGATAGGCGATGGTCATGGGTTCGTCGGGTGGTTCGAGGTCATCGGGCTCGGTCATCATGGGTGCGTGACCTCGGCGTCTGTGATGGTGGTGCGGGCGGCAACTTCGCTGAAGGTGGGGATTCCCAGCGCGACGGTGGCGGCCCGGCGAGTCATCTGATCGAGTTGGGCAAGTTTGGTTTCCGCGGCTGCCTGGCTGACTCGGAGTCCTTCGACTTCGCCGTGCCATCCTTCGCGTTCGGCCTCGGCGATCCGGTCGAAAAGGTTGTCGCGTATTTCAGCGATCCGTGTCCGTTGGCTCGGCGAGGGCCGCAGCAGGGGGCAGCGCAGGCAGCTGTGCTCGTGGATACACGGGCTCGAATAACTTCTGCCGCATTCGCCGAGCGCGACGCGTCGCAGCTGGAAGTGGCCTAGGAATTCTTCCCATTCCTCGTCGGTGGGCACCCGATATTCTTCGCTGGGTCGCAGCTCGCGGCGGCGGTTGATGAACGCCCGGTGACCGTTGATGACTTCTTCTGGGTAGACCGCCTTGTATCCCATCGTGACGTTGATGTCGCGGTGGCCTGCGATGAGCTGGGCGATGTGGGGTGGCATGCCGTGCATGACGGCGTCGGTGATGAACATCCGCCGGAAATCGTGGGGGGTGAATCTCAAGGGTGCGCCGGTGGTGTCGGTGAGTCCGGTGCTGGCCAGCGTGTCGTTGATCAGGTAGCGGATCACGGTGGGGCTCAGCGGGCGGTCTTCCAGGCGCCCGTGCCATTGGAACAGCAGCGGCATTGGCGGGTTCCAGACCTTCTCGTTGTAGTCGTATGCCGAGACCGGTGGGATGCCGCCCCCGGGTTGGCGGATTCGGGTGACGATGGTGGCCAGCACGTCGGCCAGTTCCGGCGAGATTACTAGCATCCGTTCTGCATCGGTCTTGGACGGGGCGATCTGTAGCAGCGGAATCAGTTCGCCGGTGGCCGGAAGCCGGTATTGGATGAGGCTGTGGTGGCTGAGTTCGGTCAGTTCTTCGATACGGATGCCGGTCAGTCGCAGCACCTCGATGGCGGCCCATGCCCAAAAAGCCCGCCGCTCTGCGGCTTTCAGGTCGCGGCGCGACCGAATCGCAGGATCCTCGGCCCAGAGGTGGCTGCCGGATTCCGGTGAGCGATCGGCCCGTCGCAACACTTGCCCGTCGATGGTGAACTCTCGACCGGGGGCGGCCGCCAGCGCCGCGGCCAGCGTTCCAGCGGCCTGCTGGCCCCGCTGCTGGGCAGCGGTCACCAGCGTCGGTAGCGCGGGCAGGCGTTCCCGGGTGCGCTGGTCCATCCGGGACTTGCGGGCTGCAGCGGTTTTAGCGCGGCCGCTGGTCAGCTCACCGTCACGGATGGGGCAGACCGCGACCCAGGGTCCCCACCGGGCTGGGTCGTCGGCAGCCCATTGCGCGATGTCCAAATAGAACGTCCGGACGTTGCCCAGGTACTGGACCGCCGAGAGTCGCGGAGCATGATGCTCGACGATCTCAGCGCCCTCGACCGTCGTGGTCGTCTTCACCTGCATCCGCAGCTTCCACGACGCAACGACCTCGGTGGACAGGTGCAGTGAGGCGATGCCCGGGTGATGGCGTTCCAGGTCACGCCAGAACAGCTTGCCCAGGACATAGGACAACCCGAGCACGGTCGTGTAGTCGGCGCTGACCTGGAACTCCCGCAGATAGTCGACCAGCAGGTCGCGGATCGGCCTGCACTGGATGCGATAGCGGTCGATCATCTCGTCGACCCTCATCTGGCCGGAGACGTGGAATGCTCTGGTGCTGGCCGGTGCGTTGCCGGGGAACCGGCCCAAGGTACGCACCAGCTGGTAGAAGAACGCACTGCGGTATCCGCGGTCGCGGCCGCTGGCCTTGGTGGCCTGCGCAGCGATCTGGACCATCTCGATGCAGTCGCCGACGGTGATGTCGGCGGCCCGGCCTCCTTTGGCCACCATGATCATGGCGACGCGCGCCAGCGCTATCTGACGGGCCCCGTCGCCGACAGCCAGCCGCTGGCACTGGTCGTTCAACATCGCGAATCCTTCCGGATCCCTGCTGCGGGCCAGTGCCGTCGCGAGGTTCTTCGGCGCCGGAGTCGCCAGCAACCAGTCCAGGCTGGGACGGATTACATCGGCGCAGATCAGCACCGACAGCCCGCGCGAACAACGGTTCTGTAGGTTGCTGACAGCGATCTCGGTGCGCCCTGCCGACAACGGCGTCACCGCAAGGATCCGCCAGTCGGCGGCGTGTTCGGCGCCAGAAGCATCCCACCGCGCCTGCCAGGTTATTCCCGGCATCGTTGCCAGCCAGTCCAGCACGGTGCGTACACCTCGGCGTACCTCGGCCTGGTATTTGGTGTTGTCGGCGGTGGACGGCGCTGTGAGCACCCGGGCTAGGACACGCCCGCGCGAGGCTTCGGTCGCCTCCCAGGACACGGGATTCAACCGGGGCGGGAACAGCTTTCGCAGTTCGAACAAGTCACGACGATCCGAGCGGTGAAGCCGCTGATCGCGGCTCGTCTCAGCCATCATGGTCGAAGCTGGCGCCGTCGTGGTCATTGCGCGGCCCCCGGGAACAGGACATCCAGCGACTCGGACCGATATTGCGGAGTGATCGCTACCGGCGCCGACTGCGCCGCCGTCCGCCGCGCATGGTGGGCCAGGATGCTTGCGATGGTCTCCTCGACCGGAGCCGAGGTGTAGATCTGGGTGGTGGTCAGCTGGGCATGCCCCAAGATCCATTGCACGTCGGTCAGCGGCATGTCCGGGTCGCGGGCCATCCGGTACGCAGCGGTGTGACGCAGGTCGTGGATCGAATAGTCAGTTCCAAGAATGGAATTCACGCGGATGAACATCGCGCGAGCAGCGTGATAAGTCAGCCCACGGAACGGCCGCCGCAGTGTCCACCACAGCGGATCGTCGCGCCTGGTCCGCACCTGTCCATGGAATTCCGCTTGATACAGCCGAAGCCAGACGAACGCATCCAGCGAGGCCGGCAGCTGCTGCGCTGCCCGGCTGCCCTTGCGGATCACCGTGACCAACTGCGATCCGGTGTCCACATCGCTGCAACGCACGCCCAGCAGCTCCGAGGCCCGGGCGCCGGTCGAGACGAAGAATGCGACCAACGCCCGGTCGCGATGGGATCCGAGCCCGGCGAACAGTTCGTTGAACTTCTCATCCGGGATGCATCGCGGTGGCCGTTCGGCCAGCTTGGGGCGATACAGCCCGACACGTTCGTTGCTGTGCGGCTGCATCGGATTATGTTGCGCACCAGCCCGTTTGCGTCGTCGCTCCCGCACCAACGGGAACGGGTTCACCATCGGCCCGGCGCCGGTATCGACTTGGAAGTCGTAGAACGCTCGCAACACGCTCTCACTGTGCGCGGCAGTCCGCGGCGCATACTTTCCGCCGGACGCCGCAGAGGGTGTGTCGATCCGCTTCCAACGCACGCTCATCGGCTTGCCCCCGATCTGCACCCAGCGACAGAAGTCACGCGCCTCGACCCGGGTCGCCTGGTCCCACGGCACCTGCACCGTCCACAGAAACCTGAACCAACGCAACAGATCATGACCATACGATCGCTGCGTCGCTTCCGACCGTCCCGAGGCCTGCAGTTCTTTGAGGAACTCACCGACCGGCACGACCACCTCCCCGATCGGATTGACCACCCGATACGGCTCCCACGGCGAACCAGTCGCCTCCAGCCGCCCGACCCGAGCAACCACCAGCGTCACAAGATCGCGCTGCGACCCATCTCCCATCACGGGCCGCAACACTAACGGCCACTCACCAGACATGCCACCTGAACAGGGAGAACAGCA
>CALBET010000332.1 GCA_937888665.1 uncultured Acidobacteriota bacterium | reverse complement strand
CGAGGCACGGCTAAAGCCGTGCCCCACGGGTGTCGACACGCTGCCGGCCGAGGAAGGCCGGATTCAGCGCCGGTCGAATGCAGCGGGACTTCTACCACGGGCTGCTAGGGCTTCGGTTTGTCCGCTGGTGTCGGGGGTTCCGCCGGCCGCGCGTATTGATCGACGATGACCGGGCGTTCTCCGTCGGTGGACACACCGGCTCCGTCCATGAGCACCGTAATCGCTTCGATGGTCGCGCGGGACGGTCTGGGCAGTCCCCCTCGGTGGCCCTCAGCGATGAACAGCGGTGTCCGGTCCTGCTTGTTTCTGGTGTTCCAGATGCGAATATCGGCGCCGTACTCCGCCAGTAGATTCACGACCGTGGGGAAACTCCCATAGGCCGCGCCATGCATCGCGGTATCGCCGTCATCGTTTACCGCGTTCATGTCCGCGCCCAGATCGATGATCATCTGGGTGGCGATCAATGCTTCGGGCTCCGTGCCGGCCTCTTCCTCCGGGGCTGTGGTCCCGAGGCCGGCCGCCGCCATGAGCGGCGTGGTCTGGTCGAGATTCGAGATGAACGGATCCGCGCCAAGCTCGAGCAGTAGCCCCATCAAGGCAGCGTCGGCCCGGTCGGCGGCCAGAAGGAACGGCGTGGCGCCGCCAGAGTTGGTACGAGACGCCGAATTCGGCTGGCGGGGTGCCCCGTCCTCGAGGCGGAGGTTCACGTCCGCGCCAAGCGCGACGAGTTGCCGGACAAACTCCAGGCTTGTCAGATTCCCTGACCCGATCGGGGCTGGATCACCGCGGTCACTCTCGTCTGGCTTCCGCACCCAGCTCATCGTGTGCAGTGGCGAAAACCCGCTTCGCACATCATTTGGATCGGAACCGGCCTGTATCAGCGCGACGGCAAGCTCGAAATGGCCATTCCTCACCGCCATGATCAACGGGCTGATGCCGTCGTCCACCGGCCGGTAGCTCGCATTGTTGACGGCAACGTCGGGCCCGTCCTTGACCCGCTGCAGGATCTCGTCCAGGTCCGCTCCAGCCTCGAGGAGCGTGTGCACGACCGCGATATGCCCCTCGCGCACGGCGAAGAACATCGGTGTGAATCCGGACGTGAGCTTCGCGTGCATATCGGCGCCGACTTCGAGCAGCGCGTGGACGACCGACGCGTGCCCCTCAGCCGCCGCCCACATGAGGGCCGTCTGCTCGCGCTGCTCCACCGCGTTGGGATCGGCGCCGTGGGCCAGCAACGCTCTCACCGCGCCAAGACTGCCGGTGCGGGCCGCCGTCATAAGGACGGTCTCGCCACCGCGTAACGTCGTGTTCGCGTTGGCGCCGGCGTCAAGCAACACGGTCACGATGTCCGGGTTGCCGTTCGTCGCGGCGAGGGACAACGGCGGCACACCGTACCGGTTCTCGAGGCTGACATCGGCGCCAGACGCCACCAGCACCCTGACGATGTCCGCGTCGTCGTGGTACACCGCCCAGTGCAGTGCCGTCATCCCGTCGACCTGCGGCGCGTTGACGTCCGCCCCGCCGTCGAGCAGCGTGCGGACCAGTGCGCCGTTCGCCTGCTCGGCCGCGTCGGCGAGGGTCGCGTCGTCAGCCGCCGGCGCCGCGCCGACCACACCGGCCACACCCAGCACCACAGCCGCGCATCCCGCGATTCGTCTCAGGTCCATCTCTGTCTCCTGCCTGTCACCGGCTCAGCGAGCGTGACGGCCCTTGCGCGAGTCCGCTGAAACCCCTGGAACTAGACGGCCACGGGGTCGAAGAGATTCTCGACCTTGCCGTTGCTGTCGCCAAAACTGTCCAAACGGACGCCCACCCGGTCCAGCAGGGTGAGGTGAAGATTGCCCAGCGGGGTGCCCTCGCGATACCGAATGTGCTGACCACCCTTCATGCCGGCCGCCGCTCCGCCGGCCACCAGAATCGGCAGGTTCACATGGTCGTGCAGACTGGGGTTGCCCATCCCGCTGCCATACATGTAGACGGTATTGTCGAGCAGGGTGCCGTCACCCTCCGGTGTCGCCTTCAGTTTCTGGAGGAAGTCGGCCCACAGCGAGACATGAAACGTATTGATCTTGGCAATCTTGGCGACCTTCTCCGGGTCGTTCCCATGGTGACTTGTCGGGTGGTGCGGGTCAGGCACGCCGATTTCCGGATAGGTGCGATTGCTCAGCTCGCGGGTGAGCTGGAAGGTGACAACGCGTGTGATGTCTCCTTGAAACGCCAGCACTTGCAGGTCGAACAGGAGCTTGGCGTGATCGGCAAACATCTCCGGCACGCCAACCGGCCGCTCGAGATCGGGCATCGGGTTGCTCGACGCCCCCACCTCTGCCTGCTGAATCTGACGCTCCACTTCGCGGATGCTGTCGAGATACTGATCCACTCGGGCCCGATCGCCCGTGCCCACGGCTCCCTTGAGCCGCGCGATGTCATCGCTAAACGAATCCAGCAAACTGGCCCGGGTGCGCAGTGCCGCGCGCCGTTCCGCCGGTGTGCCACCTTCGCCAAAAAGCCGCTCGAACACGAGCCGCGGATGTGCTTCGGACGGCAGCGGGGTGGTCGGTGACGACCACGACAGGTTGTTCTGATAGACGCAGGCGTAGCCGTTGTTGCACACCCCGGCCAGCGGGTTCAGGTCCATCGACAACTCAAGCGAACGCAGCTGCGTCTCCTGACCAATCTGCTGCGCGGCGAGCTGGTCCGCGGTGGTACCCAGGTGATAGTCGGAACTCTCGGTGTGCTTGGCGAACGCAGCGCTCAGGAACCCCGCGTTCGACGTGTCGTGGGTGCCTGGATACGAGTTCTGCAACTCCATGTTGGTGACGACGGTCAGTTGATCCTTGACCGGCTCGAGCGGGCTGAGGCACGGCGTCAGCTGGCCCAACGCGCCTTGGCCCTCCGGCGTCCAGCGGGCGGGGTCGCACCCCATCGGAATGAACACATAGCCGAGCCGGCGCACCGCCTTGGCCGGGGTCTGGGCCAGGGCCGTCATCGCAGGAATCATCGCGTCGAGGAGCGGCAGCGCCAGGGTCGCCTGCACTCCCTTGAGAAACGTGCGACGCGGAAGCGCCTTCTTGG
>CALBET010000331.1 GCA_937888665.1 uncultured Acidobacteriota bacterium | reverse complement strand
GGCGTTCGGGGGAACGACGGCCTGCAGCAGCCGGACGAGCAGTTCCGTATGACAGACGGCGAGGCATTTCATGGTTCAGGGGCCCCGCGGTCCGTCGCCGGGGGGAATTGATGCGACAACCCCCGATTATAGCCCCCATTGCCGACTGAAGCGTACCGGGTTTCTCGGAGACCTCATTTCTTGGGAGGATGGGGTCTATGGGACGTCCAAGTCGGTTTTCGCCGGAGGTGCGTGAGCGCGCCGTCCGGCTGGTGATGGAGCAGCGGCCGGCGCACCCGTCAGAGTGGGCGGCGCTGCAGGCGGTGGCGACGAAGCTGGGCACGACGGCCGAGACGCTGCGGAAGTGGGTGCGGCAGGCCGAGCGTGACACCGGCCAGCGGCCGGGGCTGACGACGAGCGAGCGCGAGCGTCTGACCGCGTTGGAGCGCGAGAATCGCGAGCTGAAGCGGACCAACGAGATCCTCAAGACCGCGTCCGCGTTTTTCGCCCAGGCGGCACTCGACCGCCGGACCAAGTAGGCGCGCTGGTGGCGTACATCGACGCCCATCGGGACCGCTTCGGGGTCGAGTCGATCTGCAGAGCGCTGCCGATCGCCCCGTCGACGTATCACCGCCATCGCTGGCTACAGGTCGAGCCGACGCGCCGCTCGGCGCGTGCGCGACGCGACGACACGCTGCGGCCTGAGATTCAGCGCGTGTGGGACGAGAACCATCAGGTGTACGGCCCACGCAAAGTGTGGCGGCAGTTGAAGCGAGAGGGGTGCCGCGTCGCGCGCTGCACCGTGGGCCGCTTGATGCGCGGCATGGGCCTGCGGGGCGCCGTGCGCGGACGCGCGTGGATCACGACGACCCACGCGGGCAACAGCGCGCGGCCGCGCGACCTGGTCGATCGCCAGTTCGTGGCGACGCGGCCGAATCAGCTCTGGGTGTCGGACTTCACCTACGTCGCGACGTGGGGCGGCTTCGTGTTCGTCGCCTTCGTCATCGACGTCTTCGCGCGGCGCATCGTCGGCTGGCGCGTGTCGGCGTCGATGCGCACCGACTTCGTGCTGGACGCGCTCGAGCAGGCCATCCATGCCCGCGGCCACGACGCGCTCAGCGGCCTCGTGCATCACAGCGACCAGGGCGTGCAGTATCTCTCGATGCGCTACACCGACCGGCTCGCCGACGCCGGCATCGCGCCCTCGGTCGGCAGCTGCGGCGACGCTTATGACAATGCCCTTGCGGAGTCGGTGATTGGGCTCTTCAAGACGGAGGTGATTCAGCGGAAGGGACCGTGGCGTTCGCTTGAGGCCGTCGAGTTCGCCACGCTCGTGTGGGTCGACTGGTTCAACAATCGGCGGCTGCTCGGCCCGATCGGGGACATCCCGCCGGCGGAGTTCGAAGCGCAGTACTATGCCCAGGCCAAGGTGGCCTGATTCAACGAATCCGGTCTCCGACGAACCCGGTACGCTTCACCTGTCCGACGACGAGCAACTCGAAGAAGCCACCCTGAAAAAGATTATTCAGGAAGGTATGGTAACCGTTGCGGTTGAAATGGAGGGTGGTCAGGCCTATGTCACCAAACGGATCGCCGAAAAAGACCGCTATGTAAGAACCAAGAATGCCGAAGCGGACCTGTT
>CALBET010000330.1 GCA_937888665.1 uncultured Acidobacteriota bacterium | reverse complement strand
GGTGACGGAGACGGCCAGCGCGGTCTCTTCGATGGTACCGAAACTGCCATCAGCCTGTTGCATCGAATAGAGAAACTGTTCGCCGCGGTGGCGCGCCGCCGACGGCAGGAGATCGCCGCACTCGAGGACGCGTGCGGTCCCGTAGACCGGGTTGGTCTGGTCCGCCGTCCAGGGGTTGCCGAACCACAGCGGAATCCACGCGCCATCAGCCCGTTGCCCGCGCACCAGGTAGCGCACCGCACGCTCCATTGCGCGGTCGATCCGTGGGTCGACCGTGTCCCAGGCCCGCCAGGCTCGCAGGGCGTGTGCCGTAAGGTCTGGGCTGCTCTGGTCGAACGGCAGCGTACCCCATCCGCGACAGAACGTGGGGATGCCGCCGTCTCGATTCTGCAGGTCGATGAGCCAGCCGGCGCCGGCGGTGGCGGCCGCACGGATCTCTGGGTCGTCGCCAAGCACCCGCAGCGCCAGCAGCGCGCCGGACGTATCGTCGCCGTCGGGCACGCCGCCCGGCAGGTCCGTCCAGGCCCATCCGCCGGGTGCCGACTGGGTGTACGGGTGCACCGTCCTGTATTGCTGGTCGAGCAGCCACCGTCGGAGATAGCCTCGCTCGTCGTCTGAGAACACGTCCGCCCCCAGGGCGTTGATCGACAGCGTCGTCACCCAGGTGGCCAGGTTCGTGTCGATGGGCCAGCTCCCATCAGGCCGGACGGAGGAGACCAGAAACTCGACCCCGCGTCGGGTGACCGGATGGTCGACGAGGCCGCTGCCGGCCAGGCTCATCGTGACAAAACTGGTCAGAGGGGTCGCTTCCAAGAACCCCCCCGATGTCGGCTGGATCGACTCGAGGACATCCAGGGTCCGTTGCCGCGCCAGACCGCGGAGCATGCGGCTGAGCCCGTGGCGGCTCGGGGAGTGGTGGTGCTGCGCCTGTCCGATGGCAATCAGTGCGGGCAGCGCGTAGCTGACGACCGGGAGCCCGACCCACTTGAAGCACGCCGGCGGCAGCGCGGCGAACTCGAACGGCAACGCCGGAATCTGGTCCCACCCGAATCGCCCAGCCAGCGCGCAGTGGGTCAGGATCGGCACCGCGAACGTCTGGTCCTCACCATAGACGTCGCTGATGCCGGCGGCAATCGATGCTGCCGACAACTCGCCGACCCGCGCTTCAAGCCAGGCACACGTGCCGGACCGACCGGGCGCGTCGTGCATCGAGAGGGTCGCCCACGCCAAGGTGGTGGTGCTGATGTTGCTCGGGCAGCCGGGGGCGTCGCCGAATCCGCCATCGTCGTTCTGGTTCGCGGCCAGCCACCGGAGGCCGTCGTGGACCAGGGCGTCGTGTCCGCCGACGAGCGTCAACGCGGAGACAGCGGTGGCGGTGGACAGGGGGCTTGGCGAGAGCTCGCCCTCCCAATGGCCGTTGGGGGTGCGCTCGTCGAGCAGGCGATCACGCCAGGCTGAGGTGGCCCATGGCGAGGAGCGCATAGTAGGTGTATTCACAGTCCGGCTCGTCGTCCGCCCAGGTGCCGCAGAAAGCCTTGCCGGTCCACAGCGTGTCGATAAAATCGAGTGTCGGTTCCTTCAGATGCGCGAAGGACGCCTTTTGTCCCGACAGGGCATGGAGCGCCGTCGCGGTCGAGAGCAAATCCGGCATGGGCGCGCCCTCCGTGGCGCAGAATCCGCCCTCGGGATGCGCGCGCGCGAGCATCCAGGGCACCGCGTCCGGCGGTATGGGCGACTGCAGATGACGAAGCAGGGTGACCGTTGCCGCGGTGGTCGGGGTGGTTCGCGCCGCGGTGTGTAGGGTGGTCTGCAAGAGGGTGTCCCCGAGTGGAAATTGCTCCGGGGTCTGTCCCAGGTCCTGGAGGGCGCCCCAGGCCAGAAAGCAGTGATACACACTGTCGGGGTTCCACAATGCGTTAATCCGACTCGCGAGCCGGTCCGCCAAGTCTGACGGCGTCTGCTTGAGCGCAGCCCAACATCGGGCCAGGCAGCAGAGGTGCACCAGGTCGAGGCCGTCGCCGTCTGCAAATCGCTCCAGATACCTGCGGACGTCTGGCGGGAACTCCTGCTGGAGCGCGATCAACCCCTCGAGCGCGAAGACCGTGTAGTACAGATCGGTGTGGCCGGCGCGGTCGACGGCGCCGCCATCGTCGTTGAACTGGGAGAGGAGGTACTCGGCGACCGGGCTAGACGCTTCCTGCAGCAGATTCGGCGCCAGGCGTGCGACCTGCAGCATTTCGAGTCTCAAACTCACTGCAATAGCCCTCGATCAGTTTCTCGCCGAAGATCTTGCCGACGATCCGGCGCATCAACCCTTTGAGCGTCGGGCTGGACAGGAATCGCAAGGACCGTATCGACTCCTCCTTGTACGCTTCCAGGAGGTCGTCCGTTTTGTCCAGCACCCCGTACTCGCTCGCAATCCGGTGCACCTCGTCTGGCAGATCGGGCGCACCGTGTCGGATTACAGAGGCGATCCGTTCGCGGTCGGCGCCCTCGGCCCGTTTGTGGGCAATGGCGAGGATGAGCGACAGGCGCACCTGGGCCAGATCGTTGGAGTCCGCCTCGCCTCTGAAGTCCTCCAGATCGTCCTTGATCTGGTAGGCGATCCCGAGCGCCTCGCTGTACTTGCGCAGCACGTCGTGGGTCTGCGCGTCAGCCTGCCCGAGAATGGCTCCCAGACGCAGCGCCACCTCGAAGGCGGCCGACGTCTTCTGGCGGAAGATGTCCAGCACCTGCATCGACGGCAGTGGCTGCGGGTCGCGTGCCCAGAGCAGCTCACGGCCCTGACCGCGGCTCAGCGTGACGTGGCCCTGCGCCGCCACGGCCACCAATTCCGGGTTGCCCAGCTCGCTCAGCAGGCGATAGCCCTCGCCCACCAGGAAGTCGCCGATGTTGAGCGCAACCGGCACCCCGATTTCGGTGTGCAGCGCCGGGCTGTCATACCGACGCTCGTCGCCATCCTCGATGTCGTCGTGAATCAGCGACGCCTTGTGAAAACACTCAATCGCGACCGCCGCTTTCTTGACCTCGGCTGTCAATACCGGATCGGTATCTTGCCGGTCCGCTTCGAGGGCCATATAGGTGCAGGCGGCGAGATAGGGCCGCCACCGGTTCCCGCCCTTTTCCAGGTAGCTGCGCGCGATCCGTGCCGTGTCGTCCTCCTCGTCGGTGTCGCCCATAATGGCGTTCAACGAGGCCGACCAAAACCAGCTTCGTACCGTGGTCTTCAACCCATCGAGATCGAGGCGGTAGGTCTTGTCATCCGACGTCAGGTGTATCAGGTCCCACACCCAGTCGAGGTCGACGGTGGTGTTGATGCAGTCGTCCTGCAACAGGGGAATGGCCACGCCCGGTATGGCGGCCGCTTCCATGTGCGGGAAGCACTTCTCCAGCACGTTGATGCAACTCACGCCGACAATCGCTTCGATTTTGCCGGTTTCGATCATCGACCGAACGATGGCAGACCCCTCCGCAACCAGCACCGCGTAGCCGAGCCGTTCGGCCTCCACCGTGAGGTCCTGGATGGAACAGAGACCGCACTCTTTGCAGAGCAGGCCGAATTCGTCGAAGGGCGCCGGGCACTTGTCTTCGACCCGGAGGCACTTGGGGATGAGTAGCAGCCGTCGGTCGTAGGGGATCTGCGCGAGCGACTCGCGCCACGCCGCGTTGCTCACCAGAATGGAGGCGTAGTCCTTGTAGATCGGGTCGAGGCCAGCGGCGGCGAGTACGGCGGCGGTGTGCTCCGTCAACTCTTCCAGCGTGAGCGGCGGAATCGCGCCGACGCTCGCGACGTAGTCCTCGGTAATCTTCTTCAGCCGGACCCGATCCTGCTTGTCGTCAGGAATGTTCGATTGCGCCTGCCGATAGACCTGTCGGGGCACCTGCATCGGGAGCTGCAGCGGGATGATCTGCGGCTCCACGGGTGTCTCGATCTGGTCAGGCGTTTCGGTGCTCATACGGTTCACTATCTCTTATGTATACGCACCGAAGCCGAAAAACCAGTGCTTTTTCGCGAAACGGTAGACCCAGTTCTCCTCTGGAATCTCGTTCCCCGGATTGTACTGGCTCGGTCGGGATTGTAATCCATCGAGCTCGGTGGCGGCCGTCTGCCGAATCGTCGTGTCGCCCGCGCCGTGTCGCGTGACAATCTCTTTCAGGAGGTCGGGACGCTCCAGCACGATGCAGCCCTGGGTCGCTCCGGCCGCGGTCTTGCGAAAGTCCTTCAGGAGTGGCGACTCGGTCATCGTCTTGTAGATGTCGCCGTCGTTGTCCTGAATCTTCTCGTTCGCAAACTGGATGATCGGGCACGGTTCGACGTCCCCGAACGGACTGATGTGATGGCTGATGCCGGTGGCCGCAGGACACAGCGCCTCGCCCTTGTCGTCCCAATAGGCGTCAATCAAGCCGATCGGTTTCCGGTTCCGCATGTCCATCACGAAGCGACGCACGCTCAGCACCTGCTCCGGCCGTAGCGCGAGCTGCCCGTTCGGCACCGGCCCTACCACGCGGTAGGTGTGGAACCAACAGTAGTGCACCCCCATGTCGATCAGGGTGTCGATCCACTCCTCCCGGACCAAGTCGTCGATGTTGGTTTGGCAGACGCTGCTCGCCACGCCGGTGATCAGGCCGTGGCGCACGCATGCCCGAATGCCTTCAAGCGTCCGATTCAGCACCCCGGTCCGCCCGCGGCGCGTGTCGCTGATCGACGCTGTCCCTTCGACACTGATCAGGGGCGTGGCGTTCCCGGCCTCACGCAACTGTGCCGCCACCGCGTCCGTAATGGGATGGCCGTTGGTGAAAATCTGGAAGTAGCAGTCGGGGTGTGCCTTCAGGATCCGGATCAGATCCGGGTGCATGAATGGTTCGCCGCCCAGGATGCCGAAGAAGCTGTTCCCGTGTTTCTTGGCGTTGTTGATCAGCGTGTTCATGTCGTCGAAGCTGATCATGTGCTGCGGCTTGTCCACGTCCACCCAGCACCCCTGGCATCGCAGGTTGCAGCTGTTGGTGATGGAAATGTAGATGAACGGTGGGAAGGTAATGCCCTGCTTGAGCCGCTTCTTGAATCGCTGGACAGACCGCACGCCCTTGTAGCCGAAGTTGTAGGCGAACTTCCAGAGAATGCGCGCGTCGGCCGAGCGCATCGTCCGATACCCGAGGCCGGCGGTCGCTGATAGCACTAAATGCCCCACTCGGTTTCTGACGGTGCCGGACGTGTGTCCTTCACGGTCTGCGACTGTGCCTGGCGTTTCGCCAGCTTCGCCCTGGCGCGGGCCGCCCGTTCTGCGATGTCTTCGGCGGAGGGGAGGGTCATCAACACTTCGTCCGGGATATCCAGGTCCTTCTTCAGCTTGCCCAGACACCGTTTTCGCTCGAGCAGCGCCTTCGATTCGTCTCGCTCGGTTGAGAACCGCTTCCGCGCGTCCCGCTGCCGGATTCGGAGCGATCCGTAGAGGTCACCGCCCAGCAGCGTCGTGATGTCTACCTTCATCGCTTCGCGCTGGATGTCCTGCTCACGCACGACGTCGCCGTTGATCGGCCCTTTGCCGTACTTCGGGAACAGAATCGCCACTTCCGGGCACACCCGCGAGCAGGCGGGGCAGTCGGTCTTGCAGTTGTCCTGATTCTGCACCGTGATCTGTTGCTGCTTGTCGACGCCGTAGACGTCGAACAGGCAGAAGGTCAGACACTGCATACAGTTGGTGCAGCGGTCGTAGTCGATCACCGGGAACCACGGTTTCCACGCCTCAAGCTTCCGGGCGCCGGTGGCTTCGCGCACGTCGCGGGCGGCTTCGAGGGCGTCGTGGTCGGCCAGATTGCGGAAGTGCACCTCCTGGTCGGGCGCGACCGTCGGCGGCGTGTCCAGGCGGTCCAGCAATCCCAGCACGAGGACCGGGGCGTCGTCGGCCGGCGCCACGTCCTGTCCGGCGACCGGACGGGTCACTTCAAACCCGCTGTCCAGCAGAGCGGACAAGGCCTGAAAGCGGTCGTCATCCGCGAGCGGAGTGCTCCCGCGGCCCTCATAGAGGACGACGCGCAGGTTCCTGCCTTCTGTCCGACTCACGCCAGCAGCTCCTTGATCACGTCGTCAGCCGAGTCTTCCCGCATGTTCAACACGTCGACCCCTTCGGTCGGCAATGGGGTGCCGGCGGCATGGAAGAGCCACTTCACGGCGCGCGGGTAGCAGGCGGCGATCTTGGTGCAGCCGCCGTCGGCAATCTTCTTGAGCGCCGGGTCCTTGCGCGCGGACATGTCGCACAGGTCCGCCACGGCGTCGAACGCCTGGCCGGAATCGCTCAAACGGCGCAGCACGTCCTTCTTCACCTCCGGGGGGACCACCTTGGCGTAGGTGCAGTTG
>CALBET010000329.1 GCA_937888665.1 uncultured Acidobacteriota bacterium | reverse complement strand
CGGCGGATTGCAGCGCCGCTCGAATGCAGCGGGACTTCCACCACGGGCTGCTAGCTCGTCCAGCGCTCGTCCATGGGGCCACCGGCATGCGTGGCGTGGCTGGCACATGCAGCGGTGGACCGCCGCCGCACGCGTCCCGTCATGGCGATCGCCGTGTCGACCTGCTCCGACCGATCGACCGGAAGACGCGAGCCAAGACGATGTTCGCCGTCTGCAACGGTCTCAATACGTGACTGCAGCGGGACAATCTCGTCGTCGCAGGCGATTACGGCGACCGCGCGAAACTCAAGCCCCTTCGCGAAATGCATGGTGGCGAGCGCGACCGAGCCGCGGGTGGGGGACATCCGGTCGTCGAGAACGACCGCGGACACGCCGGCCCCGCAGATAGGTCAGATATGAATGAATCCCATCCCGCCAGGTATCCCGAAACGCCCGGACCTGCTCCGGCTCTCTCGTGATGTGCTCGACGTTGCCATCTTTCATATCCCGGCTGGTGGTGGACCACTGGAAGTTGCTGTTGAACTTGATGCCATACGGCGGGTCGATGTAGATGCACTGCACTTTGCCGCGCAGACCCTCCCGTTCGGCGAGCGACGCCATCACCTGCAGGCTGTCACCCAGAATCATCCGGTTGGTCCAGTTCGCGTCGTGCTGGTAGAAGTCGGTGGTGGCCGCCTCTTCCGGCAGGCCGTTGAAGTCGGCGAACAGGTCCGGCTGCTGGTCGTCCGGCCCGCCCGCCGACCCGCCTCTTCGTTTCGCGCACCAGGTCGTCCACCAGCACCTTCGGGTGCACCTTCTCCTGGATGAAGAGCGGCGGCACCTGGACGATGAGGTCGGACCAGTCCTGCTGGTCCTTGCCGCGCCAGACGAGCTGCGGGTCGAGGTCGCGGTTGCGTCGCTCGTAGGCGACCCGGATGGGGCTCTGTTCCTGCTTGTCGAGCACCGACTGGAACTCGGCGGTCGGGATGTAGCTGCGCTTCGCCTCGTCGTGGCTCAACGCCTCGACGGTCTTTGGTCCCCGCTTCGAGCGGGTCGTCGGCTTCTTCGCCGTCGTCTTTGTCACCTGTTTGCGCGCCATCGTCGTGTTCTCAATTCCGCCGGTGGAGCGGCGAATCGGCCAAACGGAAACTCCTTCCGACGTCAGACCCGTGTTCGGATGTCAGCCGAGGTGCGCCACCATCTCGTCGACCGTGAGGTCGCAGGCCCGCAGAATCTTCGTCATGAGCCCGGGGCCGATCGTCTCACCGGCATGCATCGGCACGACGACGGCCCGACCATCAGGATGTCGCAAGAAGTGGTGGCTGCCGCGGACCCGCACGACCTCGAACCCGATGCTGGACAACGCGGCCACTACCTGTTTACCGGTAGCGCGGGGCAGGCGGGTCATGAGGCGAGCGTGATCTTCTGCACACCGATGAAATCAAGGGGGATCTCGTCTTCACGTTCAGTGTCCAGACACACCTGGATCGCCTCCTTCACGCGGTCGACGAGTTGGTCGAGCGAGCGCGCCTGCGTATGGCACCCCCGCAGGCCCGGTACGGTGGCGACGTAGAACCCTTCGGCGTCGCGTTCGATGATCACGCTGAAGTCTCGGCTCATGTTTCTAGCCCCCAAGGTGCTCGAGTGTCCGCAAGCCGTCCACTTGGCTCGGCGACGATCCGCTATTGTGGCGACCCCAATCTACACTGCCGCAGGTGCGGCGCCCAACTCTGACCACCGCCGGTCAACCAACTCGCGCGCCGGCCGTCGTAATCAGCCGGCCGACCTCCGCCGCCAGGCTGGCCTCGAAGTCGACTTGCATCCGATACACGTCGGTCAGCTCGGCGAACGCCCACCGGCCGAAGCCGCCGTGGCGGTTCACCCCGGGCACCTTCGGCACCGCCGTCGTCGACCCAGCACGATGAAGTCGGGGAGGTAAATGCGTCCTCCCGAACCCTGGCGGTAGGGCACCCCCAGGCCGAGCCCGTGATTCTTGACATAGGCGCGCACGCGTGGGTGCGACTCGACCACCCGGCAGAACTCCGCCTCCCAGTCGCTGTCGCAGACGGCCCAGTTGACATGGCAGCGGCCGGCAACGGTCTCCCACCGGGTCCGTTTCGCGGTGTAGAAGCTGACGTGGCGGGTCGACCCGGTTGGGTTGTAGGGGTCGAGCAGCACGGCGATCGGCCGCTCACCGGCGAACGCCTGCGTGATGGCGACCGTGATCCGCTCGCTGGCCATGTCGGCCAGCTCCTTGTACATGAGTTGCGCGGGATAGGTGTCTCCCTTGCAGACCAGGCATTGGTCGAGCCACTGGCCGGCAAGCGTTTGAGCTGGCCGAACAGGTGCAGCCGCGGCTGGTCGCCGGGGTCTCGCCATCGGGTGTACAGCAAATGTTTCGCGAGGTTGAAGACGAGGGTGGACCGCCGCGTGTCGTCGAGATGGTCGAGGTCGAGGTTCACCGTCTCGCCGATGATGCCCGCCTGCTGGGTGATCGACGGTCCCACCAGATCGGGGGTCAGATCGAGCACCGAGTCGTCGGTGAACTCGGCCCGCAATCGCTCGGTCGGCAGCTCGATCCGGTAGCCGGTCACCCGCGGGAACCGGATCTCGAGATGGTCGCGCTCGGGCCGCATCGCTTTCACATGCACCGTCTCCACGGGCGGTGTCGGTTTCACGATGACCGGTTTGGCCGTGAAGTCGAACGGCACCCCGAGCACGTCGGCGTACTCCACGTCGAACAGCTTCTGCTCGTTCAGCTCGTACGACTGGCGCCGGAGCGCCCGCCCGATCACCTGCTCGCAGAGAAGCTGGGTGCCGAAGGCGCGCACCCCGAGGATGTG
>CALBET010000328.1 GCA_937888665.1 uncultured Acidobacteriota bacterium | reverse complement strand
TGCTGGATTTCGCGTTCGCAGGACCGCCGTGGGAACAGCGAGAGCTCTACGACCGGCTTTCGCCAATCCGATACGTCGAGAATGTCACCGCCCCGACCCTCGTCATTCACAGCGAGAACGACTACCGCACGCCGATCGGGGACGGTGAGAAGTGGTTCATGGCACTGAAGAAGCGAGCGATCCCAACCGAGCTGGTGCGGTATCCCCGCTCGAGTCACGGGCTGTCGCGAACCGGCGAGCCGTGGCTGTTGGTGGATCGCCTGGAACGGATTCGAAGCTGGTTCACGCACTGGCTGGTGAACGAGCCCGCCGACACGCGGTGACGCGACGTCCAGCCCGGTGATCATGTCGTGAGACCGAGCTGCGAGTCCCTGGTCTGGCGCGCCCAGGAAGAGGCGTAGAAACCACCGGCGGCCACGAGTTCCTCGTGACTGCCCGATTCAACGATCCGCCCCTCGTCCAGGACGTGGATCACGTCGGCCCGCATGGCGGTCGTGAAACGATGCGTGATGATGATCGTCGTTCGGCCGGTGGTCGCCGCGCGCAGTCGGTCGAACCACGCCGCCTCCGCCCACGAGTCCATCGCGCTGGTCGGCTCGTCAAGCAGGACGATTGGGGCGGGACGCATCAGCGCGCGGGCCAGTGCAATCCGCTGCCATTCCCCCCCCGCTCAACTCCGTGCCGTTCTCGAACTCTTTGCCAAGCCATGTGCCGTACTGATGGGGAAGGCGCTCGACGATAGCCTCCGCGCCGGCCGCATGCACGGCCGCCCGTACCCGCGCGAGCGACGGGACCTCGGCCGTATCGGCCAGGGCGTCCACGACCTGCTTCGTCAGCTGCAGGGCCAGTGCGGGCAGGAGGCCTTGGCACAGGAGGAGCACGCCCCAGACGGGCGTCCACCGGCCCGCCGCGTCCCGGACCAGACGCAGCGTCCGAGGCAGGTAGCGCGCCTCGGCGAGCACGCGTTGGAGGTCTGGGCGTGGACTCCACCTGCGGTGAGGCATGACCGGCAGTACTTAGCGAGAGACGGCGCGCGCCATTTCTCTCATCATGTCGGCCGCCGAGATGCCGTTCCAGCAATGGCCCCGGTCCGGTCCGTAGACGACCCGAGCGTCGAGCGGTGGCTTGGTCGCCAGGAACTGGTCGAACAAATGGACAGCATCGTTGAGAAAGTAGTCGTCCATCTCGCCCACCCAGATATTGAGTTTCCCGCGCAGCTTGGGCGCCAGGACGTCCCAGTTTCGCTCGAGCCACACCCGCAGATCGTAGCGCTCCCAATGGCGGGCCACCGACCGGTTGATACGCCCGGTCTCCGGGTCCCACAGCGGCACCGGCCGACCGTCCGCGCCACGTGGTCCATAGGTGGCGTTCCAGGCCGCCCACTGGCGGCCGGAGGTTGTCCAGCTGTCGCCCTCGCCGAGCACGTTTTCCATCCGCAGCTCGTGACGCATCGTGAAGCGGACGCTGCCGTCGAGATTGCGCGCGCCGACCAGGTCGACGCCCCCTTCGTCGACATAGGCGCTGTCGTCGCGATAGACGTCAACGCGCTGGAAGGCACGGAAGTCGACGCTATCGGGACACGACGCCCAGGCGCCGTTGAAGACGTCGGGATAAAACATCTGCAGCGCAAGCGAGACCCAACCGCCAGTGGATGAGCCGTCGAGGACCCGAGCGTGCGGCGCCCCAACCCCACGAAACGTGCGCTCGACGTACGGAATCAGCTCCTGGGTCACCGCGTCGCCGAATGGACCGTTGTTGGCGGAGTTGATTTGATACGGGTCGCCGAATGGACCGGCGCCGTCGAGGTGCAGCAGCACCATGCGCGGGGCGTCGGGCGCGGTCCACGCGGCCCTGAAGGACGACCCGGGCCGCATCATCGACTGGACCTCGGTGTAGCGGCCTCCATAGCCGCCGGTGCGGACTCGAAGCGGGTAGCGGCGGTCGGGCTCCTGGTCGAACCCTTCAGGGAGGATGATCCCGGCGCGCAGATAGATGGGACGCCCGTGGAAGGCGGACAGCAGGTCAGACCGGAACTTGATGAACCGCAGGAACGGAGTGTCTGGCGGCAACGCCTCGTCGGGGATACGGCGAGAAAGCGTCAACCGCACCGGAGCAATCCGCGCGGGGGCGAGGGTGACACGAAGGGAATCGCTGAAGAGATTGCCGGGGGCATCTGGACCCCGTAGATCGCGGTTGGTGCTGAGAACCGCCTGCACGTGATAGTCGCCGGCTGGCAGGTCGCCGAGGTGCTCAAGTGGAAAGGTGGCGGCAGTAGCGTCGACGAGGACGCGGGCGCCGGGAGCAAGCGCGGGAGCGTCGACGCCGAGCGTGGGCGCGGCGCCGGTGCCGGTACGCCCGATGAGACGTCTCGGCTCGAGGCCAGCGCCGGTGTCGCCCCGGACGAGGTCAAGGACGACGAGCAGGCGACCGGGGCGCTGTGCCGGTAACGCTGGGTCGAGGGTCACCTCGAAACGAAGACCGGGTGACGGCTGGGCCGCCAGGCTGACCGCAGCCAGGGTCGCCAGAGTCACGGCCGAAATCGCGCGCCGGAGCATAGGGGTCAGAATCTGCGTGTTCGGCTGGAGAGAGGCATCCCCGCACCTCCGACTATCATAGTGCCCGTACTCAGGGAAACACGCGATGGTCCGACACAGCGTGGGTGTCCCGGCCGCGCCGGCGATGGCCTGGGCGGGCCCGGCTCGGACCGGATATCGTCCGGGAGTAGAATAGGGGCCCTCAGCACCTGATGTGAAATGTCTGGAGCGTCGATCTGATGATGAAGCGTGTTGGTCTTTCCGCGTGGCTCCCGGTAGCGCTCCTCGGCTTGGTCGTGGCCTGCAGCCCACAGGGGGGTGAAGGCCTGGCGCAACGCTTATCGGTCGCCACCGGAGGCACGGGCGGCGTGTATTACCCCTATGGGGGCGGCATCGCGCAGGTCATCAGCGATCACGTCGAGGGGGTCGAAGCCACCGCGGAGGTGACGGCCGGCACGGTCGACAACCTGAAGTTCCTCGCGAATCAAGACGCCGACCTGGCGTTCGCGCTGGCCGACTCGCTGGACGATGCAGCCGCCGGCCGCGGCGTCTTCGCCGAATTCGGCGCCGTGCCGGCGCGGGCCATCGCGGTCCTGTACGACAACCTGAATCAACTGGTCACCGTCGAGGGCAAGGGTATCGACACGGTCGCCGATCTCCGTGATCGGGTTGTGTCGACGGGCGCTCCAGGCAGCGGCACCGAGATCACGGCCATGCGTGTGCTCGAGGCGGCCGGGTTGCGCCCGGACACCGACATTCGCCAGCAGAGCCTCGGCGTCTCCGAGTCGGTCGACGCGCTCAAGGACGACAAGATCGATGCGTTCTTCTGGAGCGGCGGCATCCCCACCGGCGCCGTCCTCGATCTGGCGTCCACGCCGGGCCGTACGGTCAAGCTCGTCTCGAATGCCGACACGCTGCCGTTCCTGCAGGAGCACCATGGCAGCTCGGTGTATCACGGGGTCACGATTCCGCGGATCACATACCCCGGCATGGTGGATGACGCCGAGGTCATCGGCGTCGCCAACGTGCTGGTGGCTCACGAAGCGATGTCAGAGGACCTGGCCTACCGGATCACGAAGGCACTCTTCGAGCATCACGACCAACTCGGCGCGGTGCACGCAGAGGCGGCCAAGCTTTCTCTCGAGAGCGCCGTGGTCGGGTCCACGGTGCCGTTCCACGCAGGCGCCATCCGCTACTATCGCGAACAGAACGTCTGGCCTGGCGACTGACCAGACCCAGGAACCGGAGCCCCTCCCCTGGCGAATCCACCTGCCCCGCAGATCGATCCCCGCGACGATCCAGACGCCGAAGTCCAGACCAGACGTCTGACGGGCGTCACCGAGCGGCTGGTCACCGTGCTGGCCGCCGGGTTGTCGCTGTACGCCCTGTACTGGACCGTACGCATCGTTCCAGCGCAGATCTACCGCATTAGCTTTCTGCTGATCTCCCTGGTTCTCACGTTCATCCTCTATCCGGCGCGGTCGACGTCGCACGGACGGGTGGGGGCACTGGACTGGGCCCTGGTCGCCACGGCGGTCGCGGTGCTGGCCTTCCCGATTTTCGATTTCGACGAGTTCGTGCGTCGCGCGGCGACCCCCACCGGGCTCGATATCGTGTTCGGTGCTATCACCACCCTGCTCGTGCTCGAAGCGACCCGGCGCACGGTCGGCTCGATTCTTCCGGTCACCGCGGTCACATTCTTACTGTATGGCTACTACGGCCCCTATTTCGAGCTGATCGGAATGGAGATTTTCGCGCACCGCGGCTATACGCTGGCGCGCCTCATCGGCACCCTGTACATGACCTTGGAGGGGATTTTCGGCGTGCCCCTGAACGTGGCCGCCACCTACATTGTCCTCTTCACCATCTTTGGCGCCATGCTGCAGTACTCAGGCGCTGGGCAGTTCTTCATCACCTGGACGATGTCGGCCTTCGGCCGGTCCAAGAGCGGCGCCGGACCTGGGCGGACGGTCGCCATGGCGGGATTCCTGCTCGGCACCGTGTCCGGTAGCGGGGTCGCCACCACGGTGACGCTCGGGGCCGTCGCCTGGCCGATGCTTCGACGCGCCGGGTTCTCGCCAGAAGTCGGGGGGGGCATCCTCTCGGCCAGCGGCATCGGCGCCATCATGGCGCCGCCCACCATGGGCGCCGCGGCCTTTCTCATTGCCGAGTTCTTGAAGGTCACCTACCTGCAGGTGATCCTGATGGCCATCGTGCCGGCAGTGCTCTACTACCTGTCGATCATTCTGATGATCGAAGCAGACGCCCGGCGACTCGGCACGAAGGCGGTCGATGTGGACCTGCCGTCCGTCTGGGAACTGACCCGACGGTCGGGCTATCAGTTTCTGCCGCTCATCGCCATCGTCGGGTTCCTGGTGTCAGGCATGACCCCGTTCCGCGCCGTGTTCCTGGCCACGATGCTGGCCATCCTGCTCAGCTTCGTGCGCCGCGAGACCGCCCTGAAACCGAAGCGGCTCATTACCGCCCTCGAAACGGGCGGGCGCGCGGTGCTCGGGGTGGTGGCCACCACCGCCACCGCCGGTGTCATCGTCGGCGTGGTCACGCTGACCG
>CALBET010000327.1 GCA_937888665.1 uncultured Acidobacteriota bacterium | reverse complement strand
ACGCGGGTAAAGGAAGCGGAGCTCGCCGCCAAAGAACAGGCGCACACGCTCCTCCAGGACAGCGAGCGGCGGGCGCAAGCGCGCCGAGACGACCTGACGTCCATCGAACGTCAGGTCGCAGAGAAGACCCAGCAACTCGCGGACCACGACCAGAAATCCACACAGATCGACGCGAGGCTGCAGGAGCGGGAGCAGCTCGTGGCTGAACGTGAACGCACGCTGGCCGACGACCGGAAGCGATGCGACGAACTGACGCTCGAGCAGCAACACGCGCTCCAACGGGTGTCCGGCCTGAGCGCCGACGAGGCCAAAGAACTCGTCATCAAGCAGATCGAGCAGGAGGCGCGGCGTGACGCCGCCAACCTCGTCAAGCGGCTGGAGACCGAGGCCCGGGAGACGGCCGCGGAGAAAGCGAAGCAGATCATCACCCAGGCCATCCAGCGCAGCGCGCCGGAACATGCCATCGAGACGACGGTGTCGGTGGTCGACCTCCCGAGCGACGACCTCAAGGGGCGTATCATCGGCCGGGAAGGCCGCAACATCCGCGCGCTGGAGCAGGCCACCGGTGTCGAATTGATTGTCGACGACACCCCGGGCGCCATCATCCTGTCGAGCTTCGACCCGTTCCGCCGCGCGATCGCCAAGCAGGCGATCGAACAGTTGGTGGCCGACGGACGCATCCACCCGGCCCGTATCGAGGAGGTGGTCGAGCGCGTCAAGGCCGAGGTCGACGAGCACGCCACGAAGGAGGGTGAAGCGGCCGCCTTCGAGCTCGGGCTCTTCGACATGGACCCGGAGATCCACCGACTGATGGGACGCTTGAAGTACCGTACCAGCTACGGGCAGAACGTCCTGAGCCACTCCAAGGAGGTCGCGTATCTGGCCGGTATCATGGCCAAAGAACTCGGTCTGGACGCCCACACCACGATTCGCGCCGCCTTCGTGCATGACATCGGGAAGGCCATTGACCGCGATCTGCAGGGCACGCACCTGACCCTGGGTATCGACTTTCTCCGGCAGCATGGCGAGAGCGAGGCGGTCGTGGACGCCATGGCGGCGCACCACATGGACATTGATTGGCCGTCGCTGGAATCGATGCTCGTGCAGGCGGCCGATGCGATCTCCGCCGCGCGCCCGGGTGCCAGACGCGACATTCTGGAGTCCTACATCAAGCGGCTCGAAAAGCTGGAGGGCATCGCCGACTCGTTCGACGGGGTCTCGAAGGCGTACGCGCTCCAGGCTGGCCGCGAGATTCGCATCATGGTCGAAAGCGATAAGGTCAGCGACGAAGAAGCCGTCTGGCTGTCGAAAGACATCGCCAAACGTGTCGAGCTCGAGCTCCAGTATCCCGGCCAGATCAAAGTGACCGTTATTCGTGAAACCCGGGCGGTGGACTACGCCCGCTAACCCGTCAGACACCGTCGGCGACCTGGGGGAGGCGGCGCTCATCGAGCGGATCCGCCAGCGCGTGCCGACCGCGCCAGACTGGGTCCTCGTCGGGATCGGCGACGATGCCGCGGTCGTTGAACCGCAGCGCGGCACCCTCGACGTGCTGACCACCGACACCCTCGTCGAGGGCGTGCACTTCGATCACGCGTTCGTCTCGCCGTGGGACCTGGGTCACAAGACGCTGGCGGTCAATTTGAGCGATCTCGCCGCGATGGGCGCCGCGCCGCGCGTGGCGCTGCTCTCGCTGGTACTCCCCGCCACGATGGCCGCCCCAGCCCTCGACGCCCTGATCGACGGCATGCTGGCCCTGGCCGATCAGCACGGCGTGGCGCTCGTGGGCGGCAACATCACACGGTCGACCGGTCCGCTGATGCTGGGCGTCACCGCGGTCGGCTCAGTTCGACGCCGCCGGGTGCTCACGCGGGCCGGCGGGCACCCGGGCGATGAACTCTGGGTGACCGGCGCGGTGGGTGCCGGGGCGGCCGGGCTGGCCTGCCTGCAGCGAGATCCGTCAGGACCGGCGGCATCGGACCGCGACCTGGCCGCCTGTGTCGCACAGTATCGACACCCGGAGCCTCGGGTCCGGATCGGCATGTTGCTGGGTCGGAACAAGGCCGCGCGGGCGGCCGTGGATCTGAGCGACGGGCTGGCCGACGGACTGCGGCAACTGACGTCATCCTCCGGGGTCGGCGCGACGGTGGACGGGTCGGCGGTGCCGATTGCCGCCGGTGCGCGCCAGTGGTTTGAGGCGCAGGGTCTGGACCCGCTGGAGGGCGCCCTCGCCGGCGGAGACGATTACGAGTTGCTGGTGGCGGTCCCCCGCGCGCACCGGCGTCGTTTCGCGGCCATCCGCAAACTGACACGGGGTGTCCCGTTCACCCGCATTGGCGAGCTCACGAAAGCGCCGGAGGTAGTGCTGCGAACCACCTCCGGCGACCGACCGCTGCCGGCCGGCTACGAACACTTCACGCAGGCGTGACGCGAATCCTCCGTCCCTAGCAGCCCGTGGTAGAAGTCGCGCGTCGCACCGAGAGCGGCGCTGGACCGG
>CALBET010000326.1 GCA_937888665.1 uncultured Acidobacteriota bacterium | reverse complement strand
CCGCGACCATCGTGCCGCGGTCATCGGTCCCCGTCGCCATCAGCTGGCCGCGCAGTGTCGACAGCCGTCGGAGATCCTCGTCATTGATCCGGTCCGCGGCGCGCAGGGCGACGAGTTCCCCGTAGCTGTGCCCAGCGGTGTAGGCGGGGTGAACCCCGAAGCGCTGCAAGACTCGCAACATCGCCAGACTCACCGCCCCGAGCGCTGGCTGAGCCACCTCGGTTCGGGTCAGCGCCGCCTGCTGTCTGGCACGCGCGCCGTCATCGAAGACCGGGGCTGGAAAGATGGAGTCGCTCAACCGCTCGCCGCCGTGCGCCTGCGCCGCGACGTCTGCCTGGACGATCGCCTCGCGGGCTTCGGGGAAGAGGCACGTGAGGTCCCGGCCCATGCCGACATACTGGCTCGCCTGTCCCGGGAACAGGAACGCGATCTGTCCCGGTCGCACGTCCGCGCCGAAGAACACCCCGGGTAGGCTCCAGGCCTGCTGGTGACCGTTGGCGGTGAGCGCCGCGGCGGTGTCCTCCATGACCTTCGCCGCGTCGGTCCCCGAGGCCATGACCACCACGAGCCGCAGCGCGTGAGCGGCCGAGAAGCGCCTCCGCGACTCCAGCGCCCGATACGCCAGGGCGTCGGCCGCCGGCGTTGCCTCGAGAAACACGCGCCAGGCGTTCAGATCGTCGCGCAGCGGGTCGACCGCGTCCGCAGACAGCGCCAGGATCTCGGTGGAGCCGTCCCAGGCCGCGTTTTCGTCCTGTCCAATGTACTCCTCGAGCACCGCATGGAAGTTGCTGCCGCCGAAGCCGAACGCGCTGACGCTCGCCCGACGGGGATGGCCGCTCGCGCCCAGCCAGGGCCGGGTCTCGGTGTTGAGGTAGAACGGGCTGTCGTCGATCTCGAGTCGCGGATTGGGCTCGTTGACTTTGATCGTCGCCGGCAGCACTTTGTGGTGCAGGGCCAGCGCCGCCTTGATCAGTCCCGCGGCGCCCGCCGCGGCCTTGGTGTGACCGATCTGCGACTTCACGGATCCGAGCGCGCACCACGGCCCGTCGGCCTTCGCCTCCGAGTACACGGTTCTCAGCGCGTCGAATTCGACAGCGTCGCCGACCGTCGTGCCCGTTCCGTGAGCTTCGACCAACTGGACCGTCGCCGGGTCGACCCCGCTGACCGCGTAGGCGTCGCGGAGCGCCCTGGTCTGTCCGGCCGCGCGCGGGGCATAGATACTCTGCGAGCGGCCGTCGCTCGAGGTGCCGATTCCGCGAATCACCGAGTAGATGCGGTCACCGTCGCGTTCGGCATCCTCCAGACGCTTCAGCACGACCATGCCCAGACCCTCGCCAATCACGGTGCCGTCGGCGTCTTTGGCGAACGGCTTGGCGTCACCCGTTGGCGACAGCGCTTGTGTCTTGCTGAAGCACATGAACATGAAGATGTCGTTGAGCGCATCGACGCCACCTGACAGGACCATGTCCGTGCGGCCGCTCGCCAACTCGAGCATCGCCAGGTGGACGGCGCCCAGCGAGCTCGCGCAGGCGGCATCCACGACGCAATTCGTGCCCCTGAGGTCGAGCCGGTTGGCGATTCGGCCCGCCACCACATTACCGAGGAGACCGGGAAACGAGTTCTCCTGCCACCCGACGTAGTCGTCAGCAATGCGTCCGATCACGGTCTCCGCGACCGCATCCGGCACACCAGCGTCGCGCATCGCCCGACGCCACTTCGGATGACCGAGCCGCGCACCGAGCGGAATCACCAGCTCCAACGTGCCCGTGACGCCGAGAATGACGCTGGTCCGCGTGCGGTCGAAGTCGCTCCCGGCGCCATATCCCGCGTCCTCGAGCGCGGCCTTGGCCACGACGAGCGCGAGCAACTGGGCCGTATCGGTGGCCTCCAGCACGGTCGGAGGAATCCCGAACTCGGTCGGATCGAACGCGGTGGGTGGGAGAAACGCGCCGCGGCGGCAGTAGGTCAGATCCGCGCGCCCGGGGTCGGGGTCGAAATAGTCGTCAAGCGACCAGTGCGTCGGGGGCACGTCCGTGACGCCATCTTCGGACGTACGGATCAGGCGCCAGTAGTCCTTGAGCCCCGGCGCACGGGGAAACAGACACCCCATGCCGACAATGGCAATGGGGCGCTGGGTGGCCGTCTGGTTGTCTCCCGGTGGCGCCAACAGCCGTCTTCCTCATTCGTAAGCAACAAGGGCGGCAAGTTCCGCCCGGTCGCGTGGCAGGAACCGCCGTGCCGCGCGCGGCAACGACACCCCCTGCGCCCGTAGCCACCCCACTCGCGCCAGCGCTGCCGCGCCCACGAGCAGGTTCATCCCCAGCGTCACCACGTCACGTCGGTCCGAGGTTTCGAGAAACGAGCCTCGGGCCCACTCGTTGAACGCGCCGATCGCCGGTCCGCACCAGATCTGGTAGTCGCCTTTGCGCGATGCCTCGCCGGAATTCGCCCACCGCGACGCTTGGCCTAGATACGACCTGAACACCAGCGCCATGCGGTGCTTCGGATCACTCTCTGCCCGGGCAACCTGCGCCGGGTCGCGGACGGAAAAATATGCCCGCGTACTCGCCCACGCCTCCGCCAGCGTCGAACGGAAGTAGTCTCGCTCGAGAACCTGCCGTGTCGCGGACGGAATGTCGTCCAGCGACGCGTGCGTACGGTACAAACGGTACAGGTTGCGAGCCCGAACCGCAAACATCGTACCCCACTTGAGGACCTGAACCTGCACACCCATTTCGAACATGTCCGCGGCCGGGGCCATGGTCACGTCGCCCTGGCTCGAGCGAGCGAGCATCTCGCGCACCACCGGTGAGGTGCCGGCCTCCACGCATGACTGATTGATGGTGCCGGTCAGCACGAACGCGGCCCCCATGGCGAAGGCGGCCACAACCGACTCCGGCGTGGCGATACCGCCGGCGGCACCGACCCGCAACGGGGTTCGATAGCGGTGCCGGGTCTGCATCTCGTCGGCCAGGGCCAGCATGGTCGGGATCAGGGAGATCGCCGGCTGGTTGTCCGTGTGCCCGCCAGAATCCGCCTCGGCCGTCAGGTCCTGGGCGACCGGGATCTCGGCCGCCATGGCCGCCTGGGTGGGCGTGATGTGCCCCTCGTCGACCAGGGTCTGCAGCATCTCGGCCGGGGGCGCCGCAAAGAACTTCCGGGCGACCTCGACCCGCGACACCTTGGCGATTACCTTGTTGGGGGTGACCACGGCGCCGTCGACATCACGAAAAATACCGGCCACCCGGTATCGGACCAGCGGGAGCGTCAGCTTGATATAGGCCGCCGCGCTGACCAGACGGACGCCGCGACGAAGATACAGCGCGACAACCGTGGCTTCACTCTGTGGCTCGGCCGGGGTGTGGATCAGATTGAAGCCGTAGGGCCGGTCGCCCACGTTGCGCTGAATGCGATCGATGGCCGCCTCGATGCGCTCGGGCGACAGACCGGCGGCGCCGAAGAAACCGACCATCCCCGCCCGGGCCATCGCCTCCAC
>CALBET010000325.1 GCA_937888665.1 uncultured Acidobacteriota bacterium | reverse complement strand
CGACGAAGAAGCCGTTGCCCGGGATGGGGTCCACCGGGTCGGCCGCGGCCGGCGGTGCCGACGCGATGACGGCCGTGAGACAGACCATTGCCACTGCTGCGCAGCACGGATGCATCAGGGGCACACCTCCTCCCCTACCTAGTGCTCAACCACTACCGGCAGCGTATGCCCGAGGATGGCCGCGCAACAAGAGATCGGTTGCGGCTCAGCACCAAATGCCCCGAGCCCCCGCCTCACATCAGCCCCACCGGTTCCCAGCCGAGAAGCGTGGAGACAGGCGATCAGCTCCCGCTGAGCTGATCAGGTTACGGCTCAGCCTGGCCAAGCTTGTGAACGGCAAGCCGCCCAGCTGGACCTGGCCATGACGTTGGGAGCAGTCGTGTTGGCGTAGTTGTCTGTCATCCGGCACTGGCCGCCGATGGCGGCCGTAGACCGAAGCCCCCTTTGCGAAGTGGTTCACTCCCCCAGGTCCACGTTGAACCGAACGGACTCCAGCAGCGTCTCCGCAAGCTCCGTGGCAGCCAACGAGGCGAGCTTCGCCGCGTCCGCAACCGACCGGGCCTGCTCGACGTTTCGAACCACACGCTCCTGGTCAGCCAGCGGGATCACAGGGATCTCGAGGTCTCTGATGTTGGCGTGGGGGGTGTAGAAGCCGGCCTCGTAGCGCTGGTTCCACCCCGCGGTCACGCACGCTGCGATATAGCCCGGGTTGAACTGGCTTCGATCAACCCGCAACCGGATCACTCCCGGCCCCACCGATCGTCCACCCGTCTCGTCGACAACGGCATGGAGAGTGCGCATCGTGGTGGCGAGGACGTCTCCGGGTTCGGTCAGGTTCTCCCCACGCCGACTCGAAAGATCTTCATCGGCGGGCAAAGGGACGAGCCCATCCCTGACCATGTCAGTCGTGACAATCCACCGACCACTGTTCTCCTGATCCGGGTCTTCGGAGTTCCGCCGCCCGCGCGTCCGAAAGACGTCGACGGATCCCTGGCGCTTAAGCTGCCGAATGGTCGCCACACGGGAAGCGGGAAGGCTAAGGCCTTCCGAGATCAGATCGGCGGAACCCATGGCATGCAAAGCCGCCGCCAGGTCGCTGCGGGCTACGACGTATCGATCCGCGATGTCTTGAGGGTCGACTATGGATGCGGTCAATCCGCGCGGACTCAGACTGACTTCCTCGTCAGCGAGCACCTCAGCAACCCGAACGGTTGTCCAGGCAACATGTGCGGAGTCCAATGTCGATGGCTGCCTGAGCCATTCGGTGACGCGTAGTTCATCCGCGGGGCTCAGCCCGGAGGCGTCAATGACCAGGACGGAGTCGGCGAACCTGGAAGCGCCCGGTCGGCAGACGACCCATAGCACGGCAGGCACCGCGCTCAAGGGAATCATCTTCGGGGGCAGACCAATCACCGCCTCGACACAGCCCGCATCGACCAATAGGCGACGCATCTTCGCGGTACGCGGCGCGAAAGTCGTTTCCGGACTTGCCAGTAAATAGCCGCGCGCTTCCGGCGCCAGATGGGCGATGACGTGCTGGATCCAGGCGAACTCCGGGGTCTTCGGCGGTGGCGGACCGGCGAGAGTCCACCGCTGATCGGACTTTGAAAACTCGTGCGCTTGGTGCGGGCCTAACGGAAGTTGCGCGACCACGACATCAGCTCGCAACGCCGGATCCGGATCCGAGGTCAGTACATCGGCGTCCGAGATCTTCGCAGGGATACCGCGCAGGAAGCACCGTTGGCGCGCGAGAAGCACCTCCGCACGATGCTCATCGTGGCCGACGAGATCCACCACCTTCGCCGTGGCCATCTCTGAGGTTCTCAGCAGTGTTTCGCCGATCCCGCAGGCCGGGTCGTACACGGTCCCGCCGACAGTGGCGGCGCATCCAGCCAAAAGCGTGGACACCGCCGATCCGACGACGCCGTATTGCCCGCCCGTGCGCCTTTCAGAGGAGGAAACCCTCTCAACGATATGGTCACTGACGTCGGCAAGTTCGGTCAATGGAAGGCCGGCTATCACGGTCAGCAGTTCGCCGGCACACGACTCCATCAGCGCCGGAGTCGAATTGGAAACGCTTGGTATCTGCAGCAGCGGTCCGTCTTCGGGCCCGACGTCGTCGACGACGTCCACCATGGCGTCAAGAATTCGACCGTCCGCCCCCGCTTGCACAAGACCTGCCCACTCCGGGCCGACATCGAAGAGCTTCCGTGCGCATAACAGCGCATGCGCGACGGCGGTCATCGACTCGATCGGGAGTTGGCCCCGGTACTTGTTCATAGTCGACCAAGCAGCCATCTCGGCGCTTTGCCGGCCGACGGGATGCCCGTTGCGGTTGAGCCAGTCCTCAATCTCGGAGCGGCTGAACAGCGGGTTCGCGGTGGTGCCACCGATGGGAAGCGGAAAGTCGTGGCGGCGCTTCCGCCAGTTGCTCACCGCGGCTCTCGTGACGTTGGCGAGAACAGCGACGTCACTGGGCGAGACCAGCCCCCCATCAGAATCCCTGTTCATAGCCACCTTTCGACGCAAAAACCGCTAGCCGAACCATACGGCGCATGCGCTGTGAACTCAATTAACTTGACAGCGCCGTCACCTGATGCCAAGATATTGCTGTGAATTCGATTAACACTCCCTTGGACGCGTACCTCGCCCGCCGCGATGGAATCGGTGGACACCGGGGTATTGCACGGCGCGCTCGCCGCCTCGTCGCCGTTGACATCGAGAACCTGGTCGGCGGCGCCTGCCGGCACCAACGCCAGGTCGAGTGGGCCAAATCCGCTCTCAACGGCGCGTTGTCGCTTGAGCCGCACGACCAAGTGGTGGTGGGCCTCAGCCATATCGGCTTGCTGGCCGTCGGATGCAGTTGGCCGCGCATCCGCTACGTCGTGCGCTCCGGCCCCGACGGCGCGGACCTGGCACTCCTGGACGTTCTGGCGGAGAACATCAGCGCCCGGTTCGATCGGGTCGTCATCGCATCGGGAGACGGGGCTTTCGCGACCGCGGCCCGGGCCCTGGTAAGCGCGGGGGTGGAAACCACGATCCTGGCACGACCCGGCACGGTGGCCCGGTCCCTTCGAGCCGTGGCCTCCAACGTGGTGTACGTCCCGGCGCCCCCGCCCGAGGTCGAGGTTCCCGCTGCGCAGCCCGGCGGGGATCGCCGGCCCGAAGAACCCGTCGCCCGCGACACTGCGGATCGGCACCCGAACTCCCGTGCCGGCACCGCACCTCAGGGCTCCGAAGAGAGGCGGCGCAACTGCAGATCTAGGCGGGGCTCTCACCGGCGCAGCCGACATGCGGTTACTCATCGTCGGCGCAGATCGTCGGCGGCATGACGCAATGGGCGGCTCGCATCATCGCCGGCCGATCCATCGCAGTGAAACGACAAGCCTGACGAATGAGGAGGAAGCACATGGAGTTACGCGTGACGTGCGGCGGAAGCGATCGTCGAGTTGGAACGACGAGTGTCTCTCCCGGGATCACAGATGAAGGTCCGGT
>CALBET010000324.1 GCA_937888665.1 uncultured Acidobacteriota bacterium | reverse complement strand
CGTCAATGAGCCCTTGCCCGGCATCCGAGTGGCCTCGACGAACAACACCTCTCCGCCGGCCGGCGTCCACGCGAGCCCCAGGGCCACACCCGGGTTCTTGGTGCGCTCCGCCACCTCTTCGTCCTCGAAGCGTGGCACTCCCAGCAGCTCGGTGACCGTCTCCGGTGTGATGGCGACCGGATCCTCGGTCCCCTCGGCGTGCCGGCGCGCCACCTTTCGACACAGCGCACCGATTTCCCGCTCCAGGTTGCGGACCCCCGCCTCGCGCGTGTATCCCCGAATGACGGCGCGCAGCGCGTCATCCGTGAAACTGAGCTTCTCCGCCGTCAGGCCGTGGTTCTTGACCTGCCGCGCAACCAGATGCTCTGTGGCGATCTGCAGTTTCTCTTCCTCGGTGTAGCCCGCCAACTCCAGCACTTCCATCCGGTCGCGCAACGGAGCCGCGATCGGATCGAGCACATTCGCCGTCGTGATGAACAACACCTCGGACAGATCGAATGGCACATCCAAATAGTGGTCGCGGAACGTGTTGTTCTGTTCCGGATCGAGCACCTCAAGCAAAGCCGAGGCTGGATCGCCGCGAAAATCGGCACCCAGTTTGTCGATTTCGTCCAGAATAAATACTGGGTTCTTCGATTCGGCACGGCGGAGCCCCTGCATGATCTGGCCGGGAAGGGCCCCGATATAGGTCCGCCGATGCCCACGAATCTCAGCTTCGTCGCGCATGCCACCCAGCGAGACCCGGACGAACTTCCGCTCGAGCGAACGAGCAATCGACTTCGCCAGCGACGTCTTGCCGACTCCGGGCGGACCCACGAAGCAGAGAATCGGCCCCTTCACCTCCGGGTTCAGCTTGCGGACGGCAAGGTACTCAAGAATGCGGTCTTTCGCCTTCTCCAGCCCAGAATGGTCGTCGTCAAGTACCTGCTTGTTACGGGGCAGATCGATGACTTCCTCTGTCCGGACATCCCACGGCAGTGCGACCAACCAGTCGAGATAGGTACGCGAGACGGTGTATTCGGCCGCGGCCACCGGCATTCGTGACAGTCGGTCGAGTTCCCGCAGCGCCTCCTTCTGGACCGCCTCCGACATGCCCACCGCTTCGATCTTCGCCCGAAGCTCCTCGATCTCCTTGGCCTGATCGTCGGTCTCACCCAGTTCCTTCTGAATCGCCTTCATCTGCTCGCGCAGCAGATACTCGCGCTGGCTCTTTCCGACTTCCGACTGGACTTCCGACTGAATCTTCGAGCCCAGTTCCAGGACCTCGAGTTCTTTGATCAGGGTTCGGTTCAGGGTCTCCATCCGCTCGCGGACATCGAGCGTTCCCAGCACGTCCTGTTTCGTCGACGTCTGGATGGTGGTCAGACTCGAGGCGATGAAGTCCGCGAGCTTGCCAGGCTGAGAGATATTGCCGGCCAACGCCTGGAGGTCGTCAGACAGCAGCGGCGACAGCGAGACCACCTGCTGGAAGTTGTTCTTGATATTGCGCTGCAGGGCGTCAATCGCAAGATGATCGTCATCGCCCGTCAGCTCATCGGCCTGGTGCACCCGAGCCCTGATGTAGGGCTCGGTCTGCAGCACCTCGTCGAGGTGCAGGCGCACCTGCCCCTGCACGATGAGGCGGAGTGTACCGTCGGGCAACTTGAACATCTTGTGGATGTGCGTCACCGTCCCGATCGGGTACAGATCGTCCTGGGTCGGATCTTCGGTGCCCGGCTCGAGTTGGGTGAAGACCCCGACGAGGCGGTCGGCGGCGATCGCCTCCTCTATCAACCGAACGGAACTCTCGCGAGCCACCGCCAGCGGCATGAATGAGTTCGGAAACAGTACTGTGTCGCGTAGCGGCAACACCGGTAGCTCGGATGGGATCGAAACCGGCCGCTCCGCGACAGTGTCCTCGTTGTCGAGGAGTTCGCGCTCATCGGTCATCGTGCGATTCTCCGGGCCGAGATACGTTGCGAGGTCGGCCCCGCCCCCCCAGGGGGCGAGACCGCATGCAGGTGGAGTCTAACCCGACCAACGTCGATACGGCGCATCGAACAACGCCCAGCGCACCGCTGATGACGATGGCTCAAATGGAGGGCGTCCCAAACAGAGCCACGGCTTTGATGCGGGACTCGAGCACGCGCTCGCGATTTTGCTCGTTCTCGCGTACCTCCTCGCAGTCCTTGCACCGGGCCGCGAACGGCAGCGCTCGGAGCCGCTGTTCGGCGATCTCGGCGCCGCACTCGTAGCAGTAGCCGTAGGTGCCCTCCTCCAGCCGGCCAAGCGCAGCGGAGATTTTGGTCAGGGTCTCCGCCTTCATCTGGATGAGCGCGAACTCGATGTCGTCCTGAATATCCGTCTCCGAGTTCTCGGTGACGTCGGCCACGCGGCGCGTCGACATCAGCCCGCCCTCGGTTCGGACGAGACGAATCTTGTCCTTCACCTCACCGGCCATCTCCAGGCGTCGCACCTCAAGGATACGACGCAACTCTTGATATCGATCGTTCGTTATGCGATGAGTTGGGGTGCTCATGTTACGGCTCCTTTTCGTCCGACCTGCTGGGTTGCACGCTCGGGATCGTGTCGGATCGAAGCCCGGATAGCGATAGTGTTCTTAAGCAATTTCTATACCAAGACACAGCGCAGACCGCGAAGTCCGCGAGCGTCAAACAATACAAAGCAAGCCGAGTTGGGATCGAACGAGGGAGGGAGGTGGACCAGAGGGTTGTGGATGGCCCTCAGGGGTCTCGCCCGTCCTCGCGAGCCCGTGTTATCTGCTTCATCTACGGTGCTTTAATCGGTCTCGGACGCCATTCGAAAGCGCCATCGAATTCCGACGTCACTGACTTAGACGACGGGAGGTCAGGATAGGTTTCAATTCTTTTCGTGCCGAGTCGTACCCTAAAGTGGTCGCCCACCAGGGAACTCCGGTTTGCGCCAGGACCCACCAGGTCTTGCTGCGGTGGCACGAAAACCGACCACTTGCGGACACCTGACTGATGGTCGACGGTCGCCCGGGTGGCACCGTTGACGACTCGATCCAGGGTGTGCCAAGCTGACCGTGGGTGACGAGGAATATGAGCGCCAGCACCTGCCCTCTCTGCGGACAACGCCGAGCGCGTCGCGCCTGCCCGGCGCTCGGGCATCAGATCTGCGCAGTCTGCTGCGGCACCAAGCGGTTGACGGAGATTCAGTGCCCGACCGACTGCGGATATCTTGCTTCGGCCAGGACCCACCCTCCGGCTGCGTTCCAACGGCAGCAGGAACGCGATGCCCGGTTCGTGCTGCCGATGATCGGGGGGCTGACTGAACGCCAGTATCAGCTGTTTTTCCTCGTGCAGGGCACGCTCCATCAACTCGCCCACACCGGCGAACTGCCGGTGGACGACGAGGTCATCCGTGACACAGCGCACGCCTTGGCCGCCACCTACGAGACCGCCAGCAAGGGCATCATCTATGAGCATCGGCCGACATCACCGCACGCCGAGCGCCTGTCTCGGGAGTTGAAGCCGTTGCTCGAAGGACAGGAGGGCCAACGCCCGGTGGCCAGCGAACGTGACCTCGTCGTGGTCTTGCAGCGGATCGAACGAGCCGCGGATAAAGCCCACACCGCGCTCGACGGAGGCGACCGCGCGTATCTCGACCTGGTCGGCCGTCTGATGCAGCCGGCCCCGGGGGCCGATACCGCCGAAGAGGGCGCCGGGGAACCGGCACTGGAG
>CALBET010000323.1 GCA_937888665.1 uncultured Acidobacteriota bacterium | reverse complement strand
TGTCGTCGCGCAGCAGAACACGGTGCACCCGCAGCCACGCGCCGACGGGTTGCCGAGTCCCGAAGCGGCCACTGCCAACGGGAGTCAACGCGTGCCGCGACCCGAGGGGATGGTGCCGATGGTCCCTGATGGGTTCTCGGTGGCCAGCTACGCGGAGCTGCGAGGGCCGCGGATGATGGTGTACGCGCCGAACGGCGACCTGTTTGTCAGCTCGCCGACGACGAATTCGATCTCAGTTCTGAGGGACACCAACCACGACGGCGTGTTCGAGGCCCGCGGTGTCTTTGCCGACGGCGAGACGGCGCCGGCGCCGGCACCGCCCCCGGACCCGGCCCCCGAAGGTGGCCGGCCGGCACCCCGCTTGGGAGTGCTCGAAGGCCCCCAGGCCCTCGTGCCCAACCCACCGGCCTGCACCCCGCCACCGGATTACGTGCGCCGTGGTCCGGGCGGACTACGCTTGCCGTTCGGTCTCGCCTTCCACGGTAACTACCTGTATGTCGGCAATACCGACTCGCTCGTGCGATTCGAGTACCAGAGCGGCGACATGCAGGCCCGGGGCATGCCGGAGAAACTGCTCGACCTGCCGACCGGAGGGCACTCGAGCCGCAACATCGTGTTCAATCGCGCCGGAACCAAGCTGTATCTCGCGGTGGGCTCAGCGTCGAACAGCGACGCGGGCGAAGATTGCCGGCGCGCCGCCATTCTGGAGGTCAACCCCGACGGTACGGACGCTCGGGTCTACGCCTCAGGCATCCGCAACCCGGTGGGACTGACGGTCGAGCCCGCGACCGACATGGTCTGGACGGCGACGAACGAACGCGACAACCTCGGCGACGATCTCGTGCCGGACTACGCGACGTCCGTCCAGGACGGTGGTTTCTACGGCTGGCCCTACGCGTACATCGGCCAGCACTACGATCCAAAGTTCGTCAACGCATTCCCCGATCTGGTCGGCCGCACGATCGTGCCTGACGTGCTCCTGCCGGCGCACTCGGCTCCGCTCGGCCTCACCTTCTACACCGGCACACAGTTCCCGGCGAGATACCGCAACGGGGGATTCGTGGCGCTACACGGCTCGTGGAACCGGACGGTTCCATCAGGGTATCGGGTCGGGTTCTTCCCGATGGTCAACGGGCGGCCGGGGCCGATCGAAGACTTCCTCACCGGCTTCCTGGCCAGCACCGGCGAAGACGGCACACCGGTGCGCCACTGGGGTCGCCCCGTCGGCGTGATCACCAGTCCGGATGGCGCCTTGCTGGTCTCCGACGACGGCGGCAACCGGATCTGGAAAGTCAGTGCCACCAATACCGTAAATGGAAGACGGTAGACCGTCGCGCCGCCAGCGTGTCGACACGCCACGGCCTCGGGTCGCCCGCCCACGGGTGAACGTGAAACTAGGGCTGCAGCGCGAACACCCAGACCACGCCACCCTGCGGCACCTGGATATTCCGACCGAGGTGCGTATTCACGGCCCGCTGCATGCCCTGGGCGTCGACGCCCCAGCCTGACTGCACGGCGATGTACTGCACGCCATCGATGAAGTAGGACGAGGGGACGCCGGTGACACCGGAGTTGGTGCGCTGCTGCCACAACAAGTCCCCGGTCCGCGCGTCAAACGCCCTGAAGTAGCGGTCGTGCGTGCCGCCGGAGAATATCAGGCCCCCACCGGTGGCCAGAATGGGCCCCCAGTTCTGGGACTCGGCAAACTCGTGGGTCCAGACCTGTTCGCCGGTCGAGAGGTCCCAGGCCTGAATCTCGCCAAGGTGGTCGGCGCCATCGGAGACGAACGTCTGTGACGTCGCACCGGTGTAGCCGGCACCCGGCCGATATTCGACTTCGGTGCCGACCAACGTGGAGCACAGATTTTCATTCGCGGGAATGTAGAGGTACCCGGTCTGCGGGCTATAGGCCTCCGGGGGCCAGTCCTTCCCGCCCCAGAGCGACGGACAGAACGTGGCCGGTTTGCCGGTGCCTGGCTTCCGCTCCTGGTCGTAGGTCGGCCGCCCGGTCACCGGGTCGATCGCCGTGAACACGTTCTGGTCCACGTACGGCTTGGCATCGATGAAGTTGATGGCGTTGGCCTCGCGTTCGAGCACCCAGAGGTAGCCATTGCGCGCCGCGTGTACCAGTGACTTGACCGTACGGCCGACTCGGGGCACATCGATGAGCAGCGGCGCCGACACCTCGTCCCAATCCCACGACCCGTTGTGGTGATACTGGTGATGGGCTTTCATCTCGCCGGTGTCGGGGTCGAACGCGACCACCGAATTCGTATACAGATTGTCTCCAGGACGCTGGTCGCCAATCCACGGGCCTGGGTTGCCGGTGCCCCAGTAGGTGAGGTTGAGCTCCGGGTCGAACGAGCCGGTGACCCAGATCGAGGCGCCGCCCGTCTTCCAGGTGTCGCCGGGCCAGGTCTCGTTACCAGGCTCGCCGGGTCCGGGCACCGTGTACGACCGCCACACTTCGTCCCCAGTCGCCGCGTCGTAGGCGGCGACGAACCCGCGGATACCCCGCTCGCCCCCCGAGGCGCCGACCAGGACCTTCCCGTTCGCGACCAGCGGGGCCATCGTCATGTAGTACCCGCTCTTGTAGTCGGCGACGGCCGACTCCCAGACCATGTCGCCGGTCCGCGCGTCCAGAGCGACCACGAACGCGTCATGCGTCGTGAAGAACACCTTGTCGCCGTAGAGCCCCACACCGCGGTTGGTCCAGTGGGCCCGAAGCGTCCCTTCGGACAACTGTCGCAAATGACGCCAAATCAGATCGCCGGTCCTGGCGTCGATGGCCAGCACCTGGTCCTCGGGGGTGGTCACGAACATCACCCCGTTGTTGACAATCGGCGGCGACTGGTGGCCCGACACCACCCCGGTCGACAGCGTCCACACGGGAACCAGCCGCGACACGTTCTCGGTCGTGATCTGGTCGAGCGGGCTGTAGCCCCAGCTGTCGTAGGTGCGGCGATACATCAGCCAGTCCGCGTCGTCCGGGTCGCGCAGTCGCTCGTCCGTCACCGGGGTGTAGTCCATCTCAGGCGCTTGAGCGCCCGCGGGAGAGACCGCCGTCGGCACTGCCATCGCCGCCGCCAGCAGCGTCATTCCCAATCGCCTCGTCGATAGTCTGGCCATGTCCCTCTCCTCGTGACTCTTGTGGATTCGCTGTCACAGCGGGCCTAAAGGCCCTTGCTACGTACCCGGTGCCAACCGCGCATCGGGCGGCCGGCGCGCACCC
>CALBET010000322.1 GCA_937888665.1 uncultured Acidobacteriota bacterium | reverse complement strand
CGAAAACAAGTGGCGCGGTGGGCGTGGGCATAGCGGAGTTCGCGGGTCTGGCATGCGACCCCGGTAGCGCCCGAGGGCAGTAAGGGGCCTGCGGGAGTTCCTCGGCGAGCTGACGCAGCTCGAGCCACGAAGATCCCGAGACCGGCTGCAGCGCAACCCGCCACCGAAGCCCGACGCCCAGCGACACCAAAAGAGACTTGCGCTCAGCGTGGTGCAATCCCTGCCGATGCCGCTCAGGCTCTTGGGTTTGTCACGTGTGCCTCAACGGTGCCTCAGATGTCGTATCTCACGCTCGTTCATCCACCCACTACTCCCGACTCCTCATCGGCCACCCCGTCGGTGAGGTGCGGCGATGTGCTGCGCCACGAATTGTTAGTCGCCGCAGCCCTGAGCTTCGAAGACCTCGTCGCCTCGATCATCGGCCCTTCTATGCCGCAGGTCGCCCGGGTGCAGGTTTCAATGGGGTAAAAGCCCTGGTCAGCACCTATGAGCATGGCATGGAGCGGTCATTCTTCAATGGTGTAATAAAACCGTCCATGTCTGCGTCGACAACTCGGACTGAATTCGATGTGTGAGACGAATGCGCCTGAGATGCAACTCGGCACTGTGACCCCAACACCCACCACAGAGGAGCCAGCGTGTCCATTCAGCCACAGAAGACCAGTAAAAATCCCCAGCTTCACACAGGCGATATCGACAGGGACTACGTCGTCGTCAAAACGATCCCGATCTACCGCTCCCTGCTGGAACTGATGCGGCGTGCCAACCCGACGGGCACGGCCCTCGTGCACGTGCTGATCAGTCGTTGGTCGCGAGAAAATGATGCTGACAACGCGGCGGAGCAGGCGTCCAAAGTTCTTGACATGCACCGGGCGACGGTGCCTGCGCTCGAAGATCTTCTTCAGCGGGTCCCCGAAGTTGCGTGGCGAACCGACGACGGTCGGGCCAAGCACAACATCATGACTGTCCGGGTGCGAGACGTCACGCGTGACCGGGACGTCGACGACCCGTCGGGCCGGAGCGTCATCGGATATCTGATCGTTGTCAGTGACGCTGTGATTTTTAGGGTGTCCTCGTCGGGTTTCAAATCAATCGAGAAGGCCGATGGCGACGAGCTCAACCCGTACTGCCAGGCCGTGATCGAGGTGCTCAAGTACGCGGTTGCCGTCAGCGGAGAGGAAAGCGTCTGTTTGCGCTTGAGCGACGACACCACGCGCAAAGGCCGCCTTGCTGTCGAGCTCGGCCGGCTTGACCGGTGGATCGAGCGCTTGAAGATTCGGATCTTCCATGGCAGCAACGAGTACAGCAACGAAGGCTTCGGCAAGCTGATCCTTTCAATGCAGAACAACCATTCAGAGGAAAACCGCGCAGAAAAAGTCAAAGGTCTCACCGTCGGCAAGCTCGAAGCGTTCGACAAGGGCTACCTGCCTCAAGGAATCGTGAACCTCCCGCCATACCTCGGTCATGTGGACGATCCGAACTTGCCCGGGCTCGATAAACGTGCCCGTGATGGGCTTCATCTCGTGACCGCATGGGACGTCACCGTGTTCCCAGCTCTCGCTGAGTACGTCGCAGCGTTCGCTCGCGGCGCCGGTCGGGCAGACCTCGTGGCGATCCTTCGTCGGCATCGGGTTCCGACTCCGCGCCAGTTGCCGCCGAGCGAAGGAAAGCCCCGGTACTCATCGTTGCGGGACGGCACTTTCGATCAATTGCCAATTGAGGAGGCGACCGTACGAGCCGACCGGTGGATGACTTTCAGCAACCACGTCGTTCGACCTGTCCCGTCCGACGCGACGGACCGGGAACGGGCCGCGATCGAGGGCGACAACCGTCTAGCGATACGAAAATTCGAGATGCTACGTACCGGCGAGTACAGCTACCGGTACAGCAACCCCACCCCGACCGTAGAGAAGTACGGAGAGCACGATGTCCACCGCGATGGCCAACTCGACGCTGGGGCAATAAGCGGATCAATCGCGATGGACTGGCCCCACAAGCGCAAGCTAGAGGAGCGTGACGGGATACTTGTGGTCTCCGACGAACTCGAACTCGACGATGAAGGTAACCCTGTGCCATGGGCCCACGCCGGTGTGTCCCTCGATGACATCGACGCATGCATTGCTCGTCTCCACCGCAAAGCGCTGCAGGGCCCAGACCCTCGCCGCAAGGGTGCAACCGACCAGTGGGTGCGTTTGCTCCGCATCTCGAGATGGGCAACTCAAGACGGGGAGCAGGCTTGCCAGTGGGAAATGCTGCCCAGGAAAAACCGCTCGGCGGACAAGCTGTGGGCGGCGCGGTGGCTGATCTGGCGACCCGCACCCGACCAAAACGATCCGCTGGCCAACCTCAACCACTCATGGAAGGCCGACCACACCAACGCGAGGACCAAGCAAACCGACGCCGAGTGGCCCGGCCGACACATCGGGACGGTCCGTGAAAGCCAACTGGTCCGATGGGCGTATGAAGCCCTTCGAGACGCAGCACTCAGTGCTTTAGATACGAACGCCGTGCTCTCTTCGCCGGACTTCGGACAGCGAACCCGCGAGACCGCAGATCGGCGTCGCCGGCTCACGGACCAGATCGCAACAGTTAGCGAGCGAGCCGTAGCGGCACGCAAGGCAGCGATCGGCTACGAGGACACCGCGATGATTGCTCACAGTGACGGGAATTTGAAGGAGGCGGAGCGCAAGTCTGCTCGCGCTGACGACAAACGTGTGGAGGCGGCTGCACTCGAGTTTGAAGCCGTCCGGATGCAGGGCGAGCTGGACGGCATTGAAACAACCGCGCAAGCCGACTTGCCCGTCACGACTCTGGCCCGACTGCTCGAGGTGATGCGTCGATCTGCCGACGATCACGAGGGGTATGTTCCCAAGGAGATCGCTGGCCTCACGCACCAAATGTTCGACAACTGGCATGTGTCAATTGATCGATTGGGCCTGCGCGTCGCATGTATCGCTCACGTGCCTCTCGTGGACGGCAGCGTTGTGGATTTGCCACTCGATGGCGTGGTGCCGAACACGGCGTACAGCCAATCCACGAAGGAGCCCTTCGCACGGATCGTGCTGCAGGGATTGCTCGATGGAAAGACCTTCGAAGAAGTCGCTGCGAGTGGAACTCGCTGCACGAGCCGTGATGCGCTCTACGTCCAGGCTCGCAAGCTCCTCACCGCTGCCGGGGTCGCTACGTATCGCACACAAGCGCTTCTCGACCACCCTTTTGGTGAAGCGATCCAATCGGTCTGGGCGGGGATCACTGGCGAACGTCCACAGAAGCAGGGGTGGTCGCTCGCATTCGAGGAACACATGCGCTCGACCTACACCGATGGCGCATGGGCGAAGGCTGCGTGCCCAACAACTCGGATGCCCGACATTCACCGCGTGTTCGCTGTCATCCGTCAGCGGCCCGCAGGTATCCCGATCAACGACGTGGCTGTGGCGGCTGGCGTCGACCGAGCGTTCGTCCGCCGGCTGGTAACTCCTTTCGCCTCGGGGAAGGGCGCGAACGGGCACCGCCGCTGGCCGAAGATGCTTGCTTGGGTGCCGGGTCGCATCGGAGACGAAGTGCAGGCACTGCGGTGCCCCCACGTTGACTGTCCGTCGCCTGCGAACCGCCGATGGGCCACACTTCCATCGATGCTCCCCGAAACATGCCCGGACCCAGGCGAAGTTGGAGGCGTGCTCTGCCTGGCTTGCTCCCGGCTCCCTCGGCTCGACCATGGCCACGTCCCATTCCCCGCAGCGTGGCACGAACCGGTCGCCCGCCTCACGGCGGGCAACCGAGGCAGTCTCCGAACCACCAGCCTCACCGGACGCATCGTGGTCCAACCCGTTGCAAAGGTTGCCGAGCCGAAGCGCCCGATGTTGAAGACCGACGAACTCGCGGCGGAGTTCGGGATCGGCCGTCAGATCGTCGTCAAAATTCTCGCCCACTACCAGATCGCCCCCACCCTGGTCAGAGGGCGCGGATCTGGCACGAACGGCCTAGCCCTCTACGACGAGGCCGAGGCCCGGGCCGCCATCAACGCAGCCTTCGGCCCGGCCGGCGAATGGGACCGCGCCGCCGTCACCAACTCGGCACTGCGGATCTCCGCCGCAGCGAAACGAGCAAACGTCACGATTGCAACACTGAAGGCCGCAGTCGACAGCAAAGAACTCGAGGCCCACTTCACCCGCAACGGGCACTATCGATTTCAGCCGCACATCGTCGACGCGTGGGCGACAGCACGAGCCGTATGACGGGGAACCAACTCACGATCTGGCCGGTACTGCAAAGACACAAATTCGTAGCAAGCGGCGTCGAGAAACTCCTTGGCCCTGTCGCGGTGCTGGCGTTCCTCGGAAAGAGCACCGATCAGCGAGCGCCTTTCGTCCGCGGTTCGGTTGGCCTGAACACCATGACTTCATTCGGGCGGACCATGGCTCCTTGTCGGCTCCCGCGTTTCCGCGTTCAGAGAAACCAATAAATCTTCTCAGACGAACAGGTGGACCGGCCTGCGTCGATCTGACGCCAACTCACAGAGTGTTCCGATCGCCGACTTCAAAATAGTCGTCGTCGATGAGCTGCAGACGCCGGGGGCGCGGGATTTCGCAGGTGGCGGCGGTCGGAACCGTCACAGCGAGATGAGCAGAAATTCTCGTCGCCATGGCGGCCACTAAAGGGGGTGTTGCCAACCTCTCGTGTCTGCACAGCGCATTTGGGAGTCCGTTGGACGCGCCGACCGTGGGTTTCTGTCATCGCAAATCGGCGATGACGGACCAAGGAGCAAATCAATGCCTCATCCCACCACGCCAGCGAAATCGCTCGAAGACCAACTCAGTGCGCTCTTCGGCACGGACGTCGACTGCGCGTTCGCAATACTCACCGCCCTCAGCCAGGAGGACCAAAGCGACTTCGGCGCAAAGGAACTCGTCGCCGCGACCGGCTACCGCCTCATCGAGGTGCTCGTCACTGTCGCACGGC
>CALBET010000321.1 GCA_937888665.1 uncultured Acidobacteriota bacterium | reverse complement strand
CAGCCGGTCGAAGAGCGCAAAGTCGGCCCGTGCCCGCAGCTGAGGCGGCAGCGCCACCGGTGGCTCGTGCAGGATCGCCTCGATGCTGTCCGCCTGACGCGGTTTGCGGAACGGATGTTCGCCGGTGAGCAGCTCGAACAACGTCACGCCGAACGAGAAGATGTCCGACCGCCGGTCGGCCTCCTGTCCCAAGAGCTGCTCGGGCGCCATGTAGGTCAGGGTGCCCACGACCTTGAGCGCCGCCGCGTCGTCCTGGAGCCAGCGCGACACGAACTTGATGGCCACCAGTCGCTCCAGCGACCGGTCCTCGGCGAGGAACACCTCGCCCTATGCCGCCCGCGCCGAGGCGCTTGACCATCCGGTAGCGGATGACCGATTCCGGCGGCGTATCACGCGACACCATGTCGCTCATGAGCCGGATCCATCCCTCAGGGTGACTCAACCGCAGGGAGGACGCCCCCGGGCCGACCGTAGTGGGGCACGGCGTCGTCAACGGTGTTGGGATCGACGAATCGCCGCTGCCGGGGACTGTAGTAGAGGCACCCGATCTCGTCGGGCGGCCGCGATTCCACGAACGGCTCGACCGACTCCAGCGCGGCGAGCCACTGCTGTTTCAGCGACGCCAGATCCGGCGGATCCACCAGACGGAGACGAGCCAGGTCTTCCGACCTCAGGCGCCCCCTGCGACGGAGCAGCTCGAGGAGCGACAGAGGGGTGAACCCCGGATCCTTACCGCACGCCGCCCAGCACAACGGCCCCAACTCCAGAACGGCCATGTGAAGATGGACCGCGTCGAGCAGATCCCGTGGCTCATCCCGACCGGCCAGCGCCAGGACCCTGTTGACCGCCAGATCGACCGGATGCAGCAGGTATCCGACACGCTCGTCCCTCACGGTCGGCATGAATCGCCAGCTCGAGTCTCGCGACCACTCGACCTTGGTGGCCTGGTCGCCCCGCGCGACGACGGCTCGGATGAAGCCGGGCTGGTTCAGGTCGACCCGCAGGCTGTAGCCGCGTTCTTCGAGCAGGGCGCGATCCGCGCCAAACGCCTCAGCGACACGCCGCTCGGAGTCGTGGAAGTAGTCCAGGTCGTTGCTGAAGCGTCTCGTGCTCGGCTCGAGCAGGATGGCGGCTCCACCCGCCAGATGGGAATCCTGGCTGCGGTTCGCCGCCAGCAGCCTGGCCAGCGCCGCCTGGAAGTCGGTCAGCGGCACAGCTTCGCGGCTACCTCCCACGCCGCGCGTCCGCCGAGGCGCCTGAGCTGCCGAACCACCCACGCCACGTCCCCAGGCCCTATCTGGTAGTCGGGATCGCACGACCAGAAGCAGTCGGCGTGAAAGCGCCGGTACGCCCGCCTGGCCTCTCGCACGGTGACCATCGCGCGAGCGGTGGAACGGTCGAGCACCCGCCGGCTCTTCAGGCCGCCGCGCCGGCCGATCTCACCGAGGTATGCCTTCACTTCTGCGTCCATACACCAGTATGACATAAGCCGCTTATGATAACCCGTCGAACGTGTTTAGCTCCTGGTGCCAGGTTTAAGCCCACCGCCTTTCAGGCGGTAAGCTTTCAGCCTCCAACTCGGTGGGGAGGGGGCAGCGGTGGTGGAATATCGGCACACTGGGCACGCGGTCACGGATCTGAAGTACCACCTCGTCTGGATCACGACATACCGATATCAGGTATTGCGCGGCGATGTGGCGGAACGGGCGCGCGAACTGATCCGGCAGATCTGTGTGGCGCGGGAGGTGACGATCATCCGGGGGGCGGTCTCGCCGGATCCCATCCACATGTTGGTGGCGGCGACGTGTTCGGCGAGAACCTTGAGGGCAACGGTGCGATCGAGACGCGTGTCGCGGGCCTTGTACACCTCACCCATTCCGCCCTCGTCGATCTTGGCGCTGATTGAATAGGGGCCGAGCGTGGTGCCGGGGGGGAGAGACATACCTATTCGATGGGCACGAGGCGCTTGAGCTCCTCGAACCAGTTGAATACCGAGATGATCTGGTTCGACGGCTGTCCGCTCGCGCCAAGACCGCCCGGGACGAAGGTCACGAAGCGCGAGCCGTCCGGCGCGATGTCGTGGTTCAACTCCGTCTGGGGGGAAACGTTGATAGGAAGATTCGCGAGCGGGGCCGGGAGCCCCAGCCGGGGGCTCGGCAGGAGCGTCACGTCCACGGCCACGGGCGTAAAGCTGGCAAAGTAGTACAGTCGGCGCCCGTCAGGGGACCACAGGGGATGATGGGCCACATCCGAACTCTCGCCGACCTGATACCGGGTCTCGGGATCGGACACGAGCGCGAAATAGATCGCACCGCCCTCGTTTCGCTGCGTGTAGGCGACCCACCGGCCGTCGGGCGAGAACGCAGCATTGAAGAACCCGGTTGCTTCCATGGTGCCGAACCGCCGGGCCGTACGGTCCGCCAGGGTCCACATCCAGAGTTGAGTCGTCGATCCGGTCTGCACGCTGAGGGCCAGCCGGTCTTCGGCGCGCGACCACGCCTCGGGGACGTGCTGCGACCCCGGCTCGGCCGTCGTCAGCCGCTCCGCCGGTGTCGTCCCGTCGGCGCGTTGCCGGAAGATGCCAGCGTCGCCCTCGCGGTCCGACTGGAACACGACGTGTTCGCCGTCGCGGGTCCACACTGGGTACCGGTTGTTGCCGCCTTCGGTGAGGCGACGCATTGCCGTCGTCCCGCCCACCTCGTACACCCAGACATCCACCTGATCGCGTTCAGGGCGCTCGACCGCGAGCCATTGACCGTCGGGTGAGAGCCGCGGATGGTTGTAGTTTCCCG
>CALBET010000320.1 GCA_937888665.1 uncultured Acidobacteriota bacterium | reverse complement strand
TGGGTCGGTATAGGGTACGAGCGTGCTCAACGCATCGTTCCCGCCGCTGAGGTACAGCACCACGAGACTCCGCCCGGTCGCGCTCTGCGCCTGAGCGAGTTCGCTCAGAAACGCCGGCGCCGCGAACCCCACAGTGAAAGCGGCGACGCCGCCGCGCATGAACTCTCGACGTGTGAACTGCATGGAGTCTTCCCCCGGTTACACGAACTGATACTCGGACGACCCACCGATAAGGTGCGCCAGACCGGCCGCCTTGGCGCGTACCTGGGTCGACGACCCGGTCCATACGCCGCCCGCATTCACGTAGTCCAGCAGATCGCTCTGGACCTGGCTGTCGTAGGGCGCCGGCCCGAGCCGGTCGATCATGTAGGCGCGCAGCGCCTCAGGCGTGCCCGCCTGCGGGGTCGCCGCATCGCGTAGGTTGAACTGCTGGTTGGCGGCCAGAGACGACGCGAAGTTCATTCGCGCCAGCAGCGTGCCAGTGGAGAACCAGTTCGTACCAAGACGCCACCCTGACACATCCGGTGGCTCGAACAGGATCTGCCCCATGTTGGCGAGCGTGCCAATGGCGGCGCCGGCCGAGTACCCGGTCCACCCGACCGACCTGATGAGCCGCACGACGAACTCGACGGGCCACGAATACCGCGCGAAGTAGTGCGTCGGATCTTGGAAGTCGGCCGAACTCAGCAGCGTTCGCACGACGCTGCGCATGTCGTAGCCGGTGGCGTAATACACGCCGGCCAACTGCTGCACGAGCGCCTCCGGAGGGGGCGTGAACTCGGAGACAAAAAAGGCATACAGCTTCCGAGCCAGACGCGGACCGGTCTGGGGATGCGCCGCCACCGCGTTGATGAAATCCAAACCGTCCTGCATGCCGTTGGTCGAGGAGCGCGCCGCGATGGTCTTCCCCCCGTCCGGGTAAATCGGAAAGCTGAAGGTCTTGCTCTCGGTATCGTGCTGGTCCGGTCGATAGCGAAACGTCGAATAACGCGTGTCCGCGGTGCGATTGTTGGCCAGGTTCCACCCGGTGAACACCCGCGCGCCCTCGTACACGTCACTCTCGGTGTAGAACTCAACACCTATCGTGAACAGCTCCATCAGTTCGCGGGCGTAGTTTTCCTGCGGGTTCGCCTTGAGGTTGGTGTCGCCGTCCAGCCACGCCACCATCGCCGGGTTCTGCGAAACCTGGATCAGGAGGTCCCGAAAATTTCCCAACGCGTACTCGCGAAACAGCTCGTATTGGCCGCGTAGCCCGTTCACGTCTTCGGACGGTTTCGCGCCCAGCGCCCGGCTGGCTCCGTCGGCGCCGATCTGACCGGCGATCTTGCTGAAGCCGGTGGCGAAGTGGTTGTGCCAGAAGAGCGCCATCTTCTCCTGCAGCGGCCTCCGGGTGTGCACCATCCGGAACAACACGCGTTGCCGGGCGTCGGTGATGCGCTCGTTCGGCTGAAACGGGCCGCGAGTCGTGATGCCGAGAAACCCCGGCATGCCGATGTTGTCGTCGACCGCGTCGGGCACCTGCTCGTAGTCGACCAGGGCATCAATCACGGCCGGGACACTCATCTGATTGAGCGTGTCCCCGTCGGCGGGCGAATAACCGAATCCAGCTCGACGAACCAAATGGGCAATTGCGGGATCAACAGCCATGAACCATGCTCCAGAAACACCAGCCGTGGTGTCGACGACGGCGGGACGCGGGCTCGCTCATCTCGTCACGCTTAGACCAGCGAGGCGCGTCCAAGTAAAAAGACCAGGGCGGGTACGCGTGATCTCGAGGGCGAGATTGGGGGAGCGGAGACAACCGTATGGCAATACGTGAAGCGCTGCCGTGCAGGCGGGTCGAGCGAACTCTGGTCGATCGCGGGCGGGTCACACGTGCCGTCGCTCTCCGGCACGTTCAACCGCAAAGTCGTCGGGTGGCGGTTCGCCCACCCCAAGCCGTGAGGGTGCTGAGCGGCCCAGACCCGGTCAGTCGCCGCCGAGACTGATCAAATTCGCGAGCAACTGATACGCGCCCGGGGTGCCGGCCGGCAACTGCCGCCACAGGCCGAGACCGACGTAGATCCAGCGCCCCTCACCGTAGCGCGCCTCGACAAGCGCACCACGCTTGGCGCCGGGGTTCGACGGGAACGAATCGGTCAGCTCGACGAGGTCGGTGTAGGCGGGGTCTTTGTCCCCGAGGAAATACAGTCCGCGTTCCTGCACCCAGTCGTCCCAGGTCGCATCGGAGATCGCGTTCGGAAATCCGAACACCTGGTGGTCCGGCGCCAGCAGTTGGACCGGCGCGTACTCGTCGGTGACCCGGTCGCGACTGACCTCCGCCGGGTACGGCCCATACTGCGCCGCGTTGAACTCGAACTTGTTGTACTGGACGATCAGCGTCCCGCCCGCCTTCACGTACTCCAGCAACCGATCGTTGTTGGCGCGGAGGTCGCCGTTCCGCTCATACGCGCGGACGCCGGTCACAATGGCGTCGAAACCGGACAGGTCATCGTAGGCGAGCTGGTCGGCGGAGATGTGCTGCAATTCGGCACCGAGCTGTTCGATAGCCGGCGGCACCTCGTCGCCCACCCCATCGACATATCCCACCCGCAGCCCGGGCTCAAGCTTGACGTCAATGACCTTCAACACGGTTTGAGACGGATGAACCAAATGACGCCGTCCGATGTGCGGGTACTCGACGACCTGATACCCACGACTGAAGGCGTCGCCCTCCGAGGTAACGGTGGCCCCGACGAGGTACTCCCCAGCCTCAACGCCTGCGGTCGGACGCACGGTGAACCGGACGGTTC